>JAKACS010000039.1 GCA_021821235.1 Bacillota bacterium | reverse complement strand
GCCAAAACGGTATCGTCGGTGTGTAAGCGGTACATCCATGAGACAGACGATGAATTTAGCATTGGCCTTATTGCGTTTAATGAAGCTATTGAGAAGTTTACTCCCGAACGGGGAGGTTCGTTATTAAGCTTTGCCGATGTGTTGATCAAAAGAAGGGTAATTGATTACATTCGCAAGCAAACAAGAAACCAACACCTCAGTATGGATCTTACGATTGCAAACCATGAGGATGATTCGCCCGGAACTGTAATCGTGAACGAACTTTCCCTTGAAAGCTATCAAAAGAAAACGGAAGAAGAACGACGAAAAGAGGAAATTTTTCACTTTCAGAAACAATTGCAGCAATACGAATTAAGCTTTAGCGATTTGGTTGAAAATTCACCGAAGCACGCAGATGCCAGAAAAAATGCTATCCAAATCGCGAAAGTCCTTGTAGAGAATGAAGAATTGCTTCAGCTTCTAGTAGAGAAAAGGCGCCTTCCAATCAAACAATTAGAACAAATGGTGAAGGTCAGCAGAAAAACGATTGAGCGAAATCGTAAATATATTATTGCGATCGCCCTTATTTTAACAAGTGATTATATTTATATGAAGGATTATTTAAGGGGGGTGCTTGAAGCATGAAAAAAGGAATCGTGATGGAAATTAATGATGGCTATTTAACATTGTTAACTCCTGACGGTGAATTTTTACGCGCCCAAAAACAAAATCAGCCGTATGCCATTGGCGAGGAAGTTGTTTTTTTCCCCTTTCAACTTCCGGAGAAAAAACAATCCATTCCCTTTCTAAAACGAATGAAATCGATGAAATCATTGGCTGCAGTGGCCATTACTCTGATCATTTTTTTCGGATCTTTTTTGTCTGTGTATCAAAATAATAAGGCGTATGCCTATGTGTCAATTGACGTCAACCCTAGCATTGAACTTGTTTTAAACAAAAAAATGCAAGTATTGAAAGTGACCGCCTTCAATCAGGACGGAAAGAAGATTGTTGCCCGTATTGGCGATTGGAAAAAGAAAAAAATTGCTGATTTAACTCAATTGCTTTTGAGTGAAATGAAAAAACAAGGGTATCTGAACGAGCATCATCTTGTTGTAATTTCCACGGTGAGAACCGATAAAAAAGAAGAGAATGCGGAAAAAAGATTATCGGAAAACATAAACGAAATAAAAACGGTCGTAAAGGAAAATCATCTGGAATTATCTGTTTTGAACGGTACTCCGAAAGAACTGGAAAAAGCTCATCAATTGGGGATTACAACGGGTAAATATAAGGAAAATCAGCAGCCGTCAAAGGAGAAAAAGCAACCGTCATCACATGGTGAAATGAACGGTGTCAAAGAAGGAGCGCCAAAAGCAGAAAAGGAAGGAAAACTCGCTCCGGCAGCTGCTTCAAGTTCGCCTGCTACTCAATCTAAAAAAGCCATTGGCGAGAAAAGGGTATCACCTCCAACGCCTAATGTTTCACCTAGGAGCGGCAGGGTAGATAAACAGGAAGACGTGAACAACTATCCGCAAAATCCAGCAGTTCGTGCTACCGGGCAGGTAAAAAAGATTGATGAACCGGCAAAAAAGGCAAAAGTTCCTGTGAATGAGATGCTCGACAAAGAAATTAAACACGAGTCTGAAAACAACCGTCAAGAAGAAAAAAAAGGAGAAGAACAAGAAAAAAAAACATTTCAACAGCCAATTAAGGAACAGCTAAACATACAAGTTGAGCTGCTGCCTGATATTCAATTGAATCACAATGAATGGGAGCGCCATAATTCCGATTAGCAAAAGTCCGGCTTTTTAGCCGGACTTTTTTCCATTTTTATTTTATTTTTGAGGAGAGTGTCCAGATAATTGGGCTTGGGCTTGCTGAACAAGCCGTTTTGTAATTTCTCCGCCAACCGAGCCGTTTGCCCGGGAAACCGTGTCAGAACCAAGCTGTACGCCGAATTCCTGGGCAATTTCGTATTTTACCTGGTCCAAATATTGTTCAATTCCGGGAACCAAAAGCTTATTGCTACTTCTCGCCATATATTTCCACTCCATTCTACTATTCACTACAGAGAATTTTTCTCTGTAGGAATAGTTTTCGGATTAAAGGAAAATTAATGTGTGGAAATGTTTCGCAATTGGATAAAGTGAAACTTCAATCAGTGGGGGTTTTCTTCTATCCCCACTGATTGTTAGTTGAACCAATCGGGCTTTTACGGGCAGTTATCCCACACCTATGCTTCTTCGATTACTCCTACCTTGAGGTGGGGTATTACTGCCCGTTAATGCGGGATAATCCGATGATTGCTGGAAAAACTAAATTTGGCTGAATTCTACGCTTTTACTGCTTCCAACAGCAAATCGACAATATGGACGGCTCTGGCTTTTGTTGTTAAGCCTTCGCGCTCGATTCCCAGCTTCATTTGCAGCAAGCAGCCGGGATTTGCGGTTACGATTGTTGTGGCAAATGTATCTTTCGCTTGAACCATTTTATAGTCAAGCATCTTCATTGACATTTCTGTTTCAACAATATTATAGATGCCTGCTGAGCCGCAGCACCGGTCGGCATCCTTCATCTCCCGGTATTCCACTCCTTTTACCGCTTTCAGCAGCGTTCGGGGAGCAGCTGCCGTCTTCATCACATTGCGAAGATGGCAAGAATCTTGGTAGGTAACAATCTGTTCGGGAACTTCGAGCTCAACTTTTTCGTGAAAACGGACGGCAACGAGAATTTCTGAAATATCCTTTATTTTTTCGGTGAACGCATTTGCCCGCTCCCGCCATATCGGATCATCTTTTAATAAATGATCATAATCAAGCAGGAAAGCACCGCAGCCGCCGGCATTGGTGATAATAAAATCTGCGCCCAGATCTTCAAATGCTTGGATATTTCGCTTTGCCAGGTCCTTAGCACTGGCTTTTTCGCCACTGTGACCGTGCAGCGCGCCGCAGCATGCCTGATCTTTTGGAATGACGATCTCACAGCCGGCCAGCTGAAGCAGCTTCATGGTCGCATCATTCGTCGGCATGAACATGGTATCCATCAAACACCCGCTAAAAAAGCCGACCCGATAGTTTTGATTGCCGATAGCAGGAAGGTGTGCTGGGCGATTTTTCATTTCTTTCATGGTCGGAACGTTTGGCAGAACTTTTTCCATTGTTGCCAGGCTGTCCGGAAGTAAACTTAAGAAACCGATTTTCCGCGCGATGGTTTGAATGCCTGATCGTTGGTAAAAACCAATTAGTCCTGTAAGGCTTTGCATGCGGCTTTGATGCGGAAAAAGACCTTGAAAGACTGCTTTCCGCACGGCACGAACCGGCAGGGAAAACTTTTTATTTTGATTGATCAGATCTCTGGCATCTTCTAGCAGATGACCATAATTCACGCCGGAAGGGCAAACCGGTTCACATGCCCGGCAGCCGAGGCAAAGCTCAAGCGAACGTTCGAAATCTTCGTCCGGTTCAATAAGCCCATCGACAACTGCCTTCATTAAGGCAATTCTGCCCCTAGGCGAATGAGACTCTTGATAGCCGGACTCGATATACGTCGGGCAAGTGGGGAGACAAAAACCGCAGCGCATACAATTTAACAGTTCATCTTCATTCATTTTTTCCTTAAATTGCTGTTGAATTCTTGCTTGCTCTTTTACCGTTGTCATCTTGTCACCACCACGCGCTTCCTGCTGTCTTTTGCAAAAACTTTGCCTGGGTTCATAATATTGTTCGGATCTAATGATTGTTTAATCGCTTTCATGGCATTAATGCCTTCTTTGCCAAGCTTCCATTCCAAATAAGGAGCTTTCATGGCACCTACGCCATGTTCACCGGTGATTGTGCCGCCCAATTCAATTGCTTTTTGGAAAATTTCAGCGAAGGCTTTTTCGACGCGCTCCATTTCATCATGGTCACGTGAGTCTGTTGGACAGGTTGGATGAAGATTTCCATCCCCTGCATGGCCAAATGTACAGATTTTCACGTTATACTTTTCTGCGATCTCATTGATTGCTCTTACCATTTTCGCAATTTCCGATCTAGGGACGGTTGCATCCTCAAGAATCGTTGTCGGTTTTAATCTTGCAAGGGCGGAAAGAGCGGTTCTCCTTGCTGTTCTCAGTGCGTCCGCCTCGTCTTCTGTTGAGGCAACTTCTACGGAAACGGCATTTTCTTGCTTGCAAACTTCAGCCATTTTGGCTAAATCGCGTTCCACTACTTCCGGCGGTCCGTCCTGTTCAATTAATAAAACGGCTTGGACGTCAGTAGGGAGACCGATTTGCGCGTGGGCTTCAACAACTTGCAATGTTGGCTGGTCTAAAAATTCAAGTGTTGTCGGAATGATTTTATTTGAAATAATCTTTGAAACCGTTCTTGCAGCTGCATCAATATCTTGATAGAGGGCAAGCATTGTTTTCTTCGTTTCCGGCATCGGAATAAGCTTTAAGGTTGCTTCCGTTATTATACCGAGCGTTCCTTCAGAGCCGACGAAAAGGCGGGTTAAGTCATAGCCTGCGACATCCTTTGCCAGTTTGCCTCCCGTGCGAATGACATCGCCATTCGGGAGAACAACTTGCAGCGCGATCACATAGTCCCTTGTTACCCCATATTTTAAGCCGCGAAGCCCCCCAGAATTTTCATTAATATTGCCGCCGATTGTTGAGATTTTCATTGAGCTTGGGTCAGGTGGATAAAAGAGACCCTTTGCTTCTACGGCATTGATCATGTCAAGCGTAATGACGCCAGGCTGAACGGTAATCGTTAAGTTCTCTTCATCGATTTCGAGAATTTTGTTCATATGTTTAAAAAGAAGAACAATCCCCCCTTCGGTTGGACAGGTTCCGCCGCAAAGGTTGGTGCCTGAACCGCGAGGAACAATCGGAATCAGCAATTCATTGCAAATTTTCACAATCTCAGCAATTTCCTCTGGATTGCGGGGGCTTACCACCGCGTCTGGGAGTGACTGGAAGTTCGGAGTGGCATCGTAGGAATATACTAATCTACCAGTTTTGCTTTCATCAAAGTTTTCTGGCGAAACAATCGAAATGATCCGCTCTTTTGCAGCTGTGGCCAGCATAGTTTTTCCCCCTTTATTGTATACGGTTACATTTAGTTGTGCGAAAAACGAAAACCATGTTTCCATTATACCGGAATAATGAAACATGTGGACAAAAAAATCCGGGTTTCCCCGGATAATTTGCCTTTCATTTAATCACTGCCATGGCTTACATCTTTCGTTGGATGCATAAACGGGCTTGCTTGCGGTTTCCGTTTTTGTTCCAATAATTCTCGGTTTTCATTTGTGTTCCAACCGATATCATTGGTTGGGTGAATCCATTCATCTCCCGCCATGATTTCCGGGTCCGTTTCTTTTGACCAATTTTCCAAAGGAGAATTCGATGATGCATAGCGACTGTCGCCAATTGTCACCCCGTATTTATTCACAAATGGCGGCTCCATCTTCATGCCGGTTTCTTTAAAACTTGGGGCATTGATTTGATGGGGAAGCGTTTCATCAATACTGAAGGTTCCCTTATTTTCCTTATTTTTACCCATGATCCATTCCTCCTGTTCTTCCTATTATTAGACTTAAGCAGTGATTTTATAAAAGAAAAAACTGCCATGGATGAGGGTGGAGATTTGAAAGAAAATAAAAAAGCAACATTTTATATTAGGAGGCTATTTAGAATGGCTAAACGCAAAGCACAATATAATGCGGTAGAAAAGTACACGAAGACTCCTCATAAAAATAATCATGAGAATGAATTTTCTGTTGAATTTTCGGGTGGCGAAGAAGCATTCAAAGGGGCGAACCGAAACTCAAAACTTGGGAAAAAGGGTAGAATGTAAATGAACGAAAAACAAAAAGAAAAAGAAAAAGCAGCTAACTTGCGCGAGGAATTCAGTGTTGAATTTGGCGATATTAATGGGACTAAACGATTCGAACTGCCATTAATGGGAAAAAACAATTCGAAAAAAGAGAAAACAAAAGAAAAGCCGGACTGATGCCGGCTTTTCTTTGATGATCAATAATTTCTGAAGGGAAAGATATCATCCATGTTTATTTTACTGCCTTTCTTATACTTTCTGAAGCAAAATCAGCAAGAATGACAAGGGCGATATAGCATATCAGTAAAAGCGCAATCGATGTATATTGAAAGTAACTCATCGCCAGCTTAAATGCCACCCCAAGGCCACCGGCACCCACAAAGCCGACAACAATGGTTGTCCTCATAATCACTTCCCACCGATACAAAAAGTAGGTGAGGAATTTTGGCAAAACTGTTGGGAGGATGCCATAAAAGAATAGTTGCGGTTTTGAAGCACCTGTAGCTGCTAAAGTTTGAATGGGCGCGGGTTCGATATCCTCTATGACTTCAGCCCAAAGCTTTCCAAGGATTCCGAAATTATGAAGGGCTAGTGCAATCGCTCCAGGCAATATCCCTGGTTTTAAGATAAAAATAATCATCATCGCCCAGATTAATTCAGGTACAGAGCGGGAAAAAAGATAGACAACACGAACAAGCCCTAATAAAATCCGGCTAGACAATGTTCTGGATCTTCCTCTACTTCCATTGAAAACATTTCTCATGGTAGGTATGACTGTCAAAAAGGCGGCAATTGCGGCGAATCCAATTGCAAGTATGCTCATTTTTATCGTTTCAAGCGTCAATTTCAAGGCATTTGACCAGCTACTCCAACTTAAAAATGCAGGATTAGGATTGTTGTTTCCAATCATTCCGGCAAAAAATGTTTTGGCATGTGTGGCATTTTGTTCGGAAAATAGCTCCATTAAATTTTGGATTTTTCCTATTTCATTCGATCCCCATACTATGATGACGAGGAACGTGACAAACAGTGTATAGATCCATCCAAGATGCAGCCTTTTTCTTGCATTTTGTTCTCTCAGACCTTTTCGAATCATATGGCTCCAACTATCCACCAATACGACAAGGAGGATTAGAAAGTATACATATGTCCATGCTTGATCATATTTTAAGTCTGCAAGGGATAATTGTATTTGGTAGCCTAGACCGCCAAGGCCAACAAAACTCATAATCGCTGAGGAGCGGATGGCACACTCAAATCGATACATTGTGTAACTGATCATATTGGCACTAACAAGTGGAAGATAGCCGTAGAAAAGGAGCTGCAAGCGGGATGCTCCCGAAGATTTTAAAGCTATAATCGGCTCTTTTGGAACATCATTCAACATATCGGCAAAAATCCGTCCGAGGATTCCACCATATGGTATCGCAAGTGCAAAGATAGCGGCATATGGAGAAAGTCCAATAGTAGCTACAAATAGCCACGCCCAAATTAATTCATGAATCGACCGGGTAAAGCCAAGAACCCCCCTGAAAAAAAGCTTGGAAAAAATTCTGGCACTACGAGCAGAAGTTAGGACGCCAGATGCAAGAATTCCGACACAAAACGAATAAATGATCGCAAATGTCATCCCAGCGACTGCATAGGTTAAGGTAATCCATGTCGATCTTAGCCCCAGCAGCAAAATGCCAGGAGAAAAATCGGGAAGGATGAGCCCTTTAGCGATTTGCATTATTGCCTGGGTTCCGCCAGCATGGATCAAGTCGGCGCTCCAGTTGACCGAAAAATAGCTCCACCCGAAAACGAGAAGCAGCAAACAGGAAAGCAATAAGCGCTTAAACAGGCGAACAGAGGGAAATAGTACCATCTACTGTTTCTCCTTTAGTTGATAAAGCTCGGCTAACATCGCGTCCGTTACCTGATCGGTTGGCAAATCAAAGAATACATGCCCATCTTTTAAGGAGATTATTCGTGTGAAATATTTGCGGGCATATTCGACGGAATGAATGCTGGCGATCAGCGTTTGTTTTTGTTCCACTACAATGTTTGTCAACATCGCTAATAGATCATCCGATCTTGCGGGATCGAGTGATGCAACGGGTTCGTCTGCCAAGATCATTTCCGGTTTTTGCACTAATAAACGTGCGACCGCAACACGTTGCTGTTCGCCCCCCGATAAGGTGGAGGTAATTTCATACCCCTTTCCTGCTAGTCCAACCCTTTCAAGCGCTTTTATAGCCATTTCCTTTTCTTGCGGAAAAAGCAAGGAAAAAAGCGATTTTAACAACCCCCAATCAGATAATTTTCCGACTAAAACATTATGGATGACAGCGAGTGAGTCAATTAAATCAAATTGTTGCCGGATCACGCCGATTTTTTTTGCCAAAGCCTTCCTGTTCCGATAAGTGGAAAAAGGCTGTTGATCAATCAATAGCTTCCCACTGTCAAAGGGCATAAACCCAGCCAAAATGTTCAAAAGGGTCGTTTTACCGGCACCGCTTGGTCCAATTAAGGCAATCAATTCTCCTTGTTGGATGGAAAATGAAATGGAAGATAATGCAATCTTCCGTTCATATTGTTTTGAAATATTTATTGTTTCCATTTTTATGTCTGAAGGCAACGCTCCCCACCTCCTACTTGATGATCTTTAATTCTTCGGCCACTTTCTGAATCTTATCGTAGTTCTTATTACTTGTTTCGATAAATTTGTCTGTTTGAAAGAGGTCAGCGATCGCCTTCTGATCCCCTTTGTAGGAAAGAAGGGCCTTCTTTACTTTTTCCTTTGTTCCTTTTCCGAAAACGTCATCGACATTGCTGTTTAATGTCCAATTATAATCATAAAAAGCCGGTGTTGTGTAAAAAACTTTCACTTTTTTTGGATCGACTTTTCCTTCCTTAACCGCTTTTTTCCATACCTCTTCATTTAAAGCACCTGCTTGAAATGCGCCGGATTCAACGAGTTTGTACGTTGTGTCATGGGAACCGGAAAAGTTAGGATTGCCATCAAAATCTTTATCCGGGTTTATGCCAGCTTCCATCAAATAGTAACGCGGCATGAGATGACCAGAAGTTGAACTTTCACTGCCAAACGTAAACGATTTACCCTTTAAATCTGTTAATGTGTTAATCCCTGAATCCACTTGGGTAATAAAAACAGAGTGAAATTTCGCATCATTAGGCCTTTGCAAAATGGATTCTGCTCCAGGTACAAGATTTCTCGCTTGAACGCTTGTTAACCCGCCAAACCAGGCTAAATGAATATCGCCACGCTGAAAGCTTGTTACAAGTGCTGCATAATCCACTGATGGAACAAATTCGACTTTCAGCCCCGTTTGTTCATTAAGATAGTTTGCAAGTGCTGTCATGCCTGTTTCTAAATCTGTTGCATTTTGGTCGGGAATTGCCCCGATTTTGAATACTTTGGTTGTTTTTGAATCCGTTGATGCCGATTGACCTTGTTGCTTGTTTTCGCTGCAGGCTGCTAGTGCAACTGTCAATAAAATGAGAGTGATTAATGAAATCCATTTTTTCATATCTCAGTCCGCCTTTCTATTTCATTTCCATTTGGTAAAATTTCTGCAAATGCCTCAATAATCGGGCGATTTTCTTCGTCAGGCAAGGTTGCCAAATAAAAGTTTCTTTGAAATGGAAGAAATTGCTCAATTATTTCAATCCGATTTGCTTTTGCCGCAGAGACAGCGGCCAGTTTAGAAATGAAGCTGACACCCAACCCCGCTTCCACCGCTGCAATGACAGCGTCTGTACTACCGATGGAAACGACTGTTTTTAAATCATGAAGTGTGTATCCGTGCTGAGCAAGATATTCCTCCATTACTTTTCTTGTACCGGAACCTTCTTCCCTTAATACAAAGTCTAAGGACAGAATTTCGTTAAAATTCAGCTTTGCAGTATGGGTTAACGGGTGTCCGCTTGGGGTAATCAAAACCAATGAATCAGAGGCAACGTGTTTAAATTTTATTTTGACAGAATCCTGTTGCAGACCGACAATTGCACTATCAATTTGGCGATTCAACAGTTTATCAAGTATTTTTTTGGAGTCATCGATGACCACATTGACTTCCACTTTCGGAAAGCGGTTCCTAAATTTCTTTATCCAGTGCGGTACAAGGTATGTTCCCGGTATTGTACTTGCACCAATGGTTAAAGTCCCGGTAAGAACATCTTGTAGAATTTGCAGCTCATCTTCTAGCTGCCTCCATCTTTTCGTGATGTCTTTAGCAGCTTGGTAGACGATTTTCCCTGCTGCCGTAGGGCGGACACCTGCTATTCCTCGCTCGAGAAGGTTGATGCCAAGATCTTCTTCTAAGCCTTTAATTTTTAAACTTAACGCTGGTTGTGAGCTTTTTAAGGCCAAGGCAGCATCCGAAAAACTCTTCTTTTCAACCACAAAAATAAAAGATTGTAGCGTTTTTAAATTCATATGTACCTCCTATTTAAAAAATTTATATTTGTTATTTAAAAAATTTATATGAATGCCAAAAAAATAGCCGATGTATTCAGCATCTGAAATCCATCTTTTAAATTATAGTTACATTTTAATGCTTTGAAAAGAGGTTTTGACTATTTTTTTCCTGTTGATCGGAATTAGAAGTTCAAAAAATTGTACCAAATTTATCTATTTAAAAGTGAACTCAATCACACTTGAAGCAGTTGGAAGTGAGTATGATTAGTGTAATCAAAATGAAATTTCATCTGCAAAAAGTTTTATTTTTATGAAATGAGGAGATCACTATGAGTGAGATGATTAATAACCGTGAAAAAGGGCTATTACAGCCATCTGAGCGGCAGGAAATATTAAAAACAATTATTAAGGATTTGCATAATGGCAGAAGCGTTGAAGAGGTAAAAGCGCAGTTTGAAGCTGCTGTCGGCCATATTAGTGTAGCTGAGATTTCCCAGCTTGAACACACGCTAATGGAAGAAGAAGGTATTCCAGTTGAAGAAGTCCAGCGTTTATGTTCCGTTCATGCAGCTGTTTTCAAAGGCTCGATTGATGAGATTCACCGCTTGGAACAACCTGAGGAAACTCCGGGACATCCTGTTCATACATTTAAACTAGAGAACAAAGAAATCGATTTGCTCGTTAATTTTAAAGTAAAACTTCATCTTGAACGTTTCGAAAGAGATGGGAGCGAAGAAAATAGAAACAAACTAATTCAAGATTTAAACCTTTTATACGACATCGACAAACACTATAGTCGCAAGGAAAATTTGCTTTTTCCCTATTTAGAAAAATACGGAATCAATGGTCCGTCCAAAGTGATGTGGGGTGTAGATGATCGAATCCGGGCGGCCATTAAAGAAGCAAAGCAGTTGTTAATAAATGATAACGGTACAGAAAAGCAACAAATAATTCAAGCTGTTTCCTATGCAGCCCAAGAAGTAAGTGATATGATTTTTCGGGAAGAACAAATCTTATTTCCGATGGCGCTTGAAACGCTTACCGAAGATGAATGGCTTAAAATGGCGCAGGAAAGCGATGAAATTGGCTTTTGTTTAGCTAGCCCGGCAGGTGTGTGGAAACCAAACCGGGAGGAAATAAAAGAGGAAGTCACAGCAAATGGTTTTGTTCGTTTTGAAACAGGGATTTTATCTTTAAAGCAATTGGAGTTAATGCTCAATCATTTACCTGTCGATATTACTTTTATTGATAAAGATGATGTCGTCCGTTATTTTTCTCATGGCAAAGAACGGATATTCGCCCGCACAAAAGCCGTGATTGGAAGGACTGTCCAAAACTGTCACCCGCCAAAAAGCGTTCATGTCGTTGAAGAGTTATTAGCTGATTTTAAATCAGGCAAAAAAGATTATGAAGATTTTTGGATTCAATTTGCCGGCAAGTTTGTATACATTCGCTACTTTGCTGTACGTGATGAAAATGGGGACTATGTGGGTACACTT
>JAKACS010000038.1:10246-11778 GCA_021821235.1 Bacillota bacterium | reverse complement strand
CTACGCCTCTGTCTTCGCCAAAGGCTCGCCAGTCGGCGAGTTTTCTTTATTTACTAGACAGTCCTTTAGAAAAGATATAAGCGAAAAAGAACGTACCCCAAATTCAGCTGACGGTAAAGGCAATTGAAGGTTAGGTGATGTGCCTGTAGGACTTTTTCTAACCAGTACACATAGATAAATGGATAAAAGGTCGTTTCTCTTTAGATAGGATTATTCATCATTGTTCCTACCTGTAAGGTTTCCGAGAACAAAGTGATGTTGTTTGTTTAATGTGAATGATTATGCACGTGGTTTGGATCATCATGGTTGTGTTCATTATCGTGATCATGATCATCCTGTTTCTCCCCATTGTTCCCAACGGTTAAGGAGCAAAGTAAAGAATCCTCATGAGAATGATCCGTGCTTTCCGGCTGAAGGGTTACATGCCAAATTCCAATTTCTCCTAATTTTTCACTAACCATCTGCAAAATGAATTGGCTTTCTCTAAAATCAATTCCATCTCCGAGCACAATATGACATGATAAAGCATTTTTCCCGCTTGTAATACTCCAAACGTGCAGATCATGAATATTAATAACTCCCTTAACTGAGCGAATTTTCTCAGCCACTTCATC
Organism: Bacillota bacterium; assembly: GCA_021821235.1. Next base: position 11,164 of record JAKACS010000038.1, on the reverse strand, counting down.
AAGATCAATTCCTGATGGAGTACCCTCCATTAACACATGTACGGCATCTTTGGTAATCCGAATACCGGAAATAAAAATAAGGATGGCAATGAATGCACTTGCCAGAGGATCGGCAATATTCCAGCCGAAAAACATGATTAACAAGGACGCAGTAATAGCTCCTACAGAACCTAACAGATCCCCCATTACATGCAGTAAGGCTGCTCTTACGTTCAGGTTTTCTCCATCAGATCCTTTCATCAAAATCCAAGCACCAATGATATTAATAAGAAGGCCTAGGAATGCGACCCAAAACATCCAGCCGCTTAAAACTTCCGGCGGAGTTTGCAGCCGTTGATACGCCTGCCACAAAATCCAAATATTCAACACTAACAAAGTTATTCCGTTTAAAGCCGCCGCAAGGATTTCAAATCGCTTGTAGCCGTAAGTTTTAGCTGCATTAGCAACCTTTTCACCTAGTTTTAGTGCAACAACCGCAATCAGTAAAGATACGGAATCACTCAACATATGGAGAGCATCAGAAAGAAGTGCCAAGCTGTTTGTGATAAATCCACCTATAATTTCAGCAAACATATAAGTGGTTGTCAAAGTAAATGTGATAAAAAGTGCCTTTTTATTGGCGCCATGAGCATGGTCATGACTGTGACCACCATGGCTGTGACCGTGTGAATTGGACATGGATCGTTTCCTCCTTGATTTGTATCAAATAGATGTTAAGCTTAACATTCCCAGTTTAAAGACCTTGTAATTGGTATTTTTTAATAATTATGTTTTTTATCTATTTAACATGTTATATGATCATATATTCATATATACAATATACCATGATTCCTTTTTTGTAAACATTTTATTTCCTTTTATCATCATTTATTCAATACAGGCTAATCGAATTATGATCTTACAGTAATGTTGGGATTA
>JAKACS010000038.1:0-10236 GCA_021821235.1 Bacillota bacterium | reverse complement strand
CGCTAGTTAAGCTTAATTAAAAGCCATCCTTTTAATGTTTCATGTTCATCCCCATGTGGGTGTTCGAAGTTTGCGGCATACCCTGGGCTGGTGCGTAAGAATTTACCATCTGGATCATATCCTGTTGAGCCAGTTGCGGCACTTGGTAATAATGGTGTTTGTTTTGATAAATCGAGAGTTCATACGCCATTTCGATGCAATTTGGAACCGAATCGGCAAGCACGCGGCGGACAACTGGATTGGTTGTTTCAAGCGCAGCCATTGTTTTATGGGAAGCGCCTGATTTGCATGCTGCAAGCATCGCACCGGAAATGAACTCATCAGAAATTTCCGACAGTGATTGCATTGGTTTTTTTGGCTGTGAAGGCGTTAAACCATAAACGAAATCATTTCCTTGTTGCATTTTATAGCTTTGGGTCGGTTTAGAAGGGTCCTTCCCCGTTTGGAAACATTCAAGTGTTATGTTGTATTCGTCCTGAGTGAATTGGTATTGACGATCAAGTATGTCCCGTAATTCTGGATCCTTAATGTGCTGACGCAACATCATATACTGATTTAATGTTCCAATTGTTCCTGATAGGACTTCGTGAACATCAAATACCTCATGGCCTCCATGGTTCAACTGCTGCGGCACAGCCCCTGTATGCAAATTTTGGTGCATTGGTTCCTGTTGGCTTTGCATCATTTCCATCTCCTCCTTCTAAAACTTTGGCACAGCCAACATTATTATTTATCAAGAAAAGAGAGCTATTCATTGTCATTCATTTTATTTTTATTCAAATAAGCACTTGAATAATAAATCATTCATAATCTATACTATATTCAAGTAAACATTTGAATGATTTGGGGTGAGAGGATGAATAAAAAGGATACTTGTGAAATTTATTGTTTCGATGAGGAAAAGGTTAATCGAATCCAAGACGATTTAAAAACAGTCGACCTATCAAGCGCAGTCCAATTGTTTAAAGCAATTGCAGACGAGAATCGGGCGAAAGTGGTTTACGCATTGTGCAAAGCCGATGAACTATGTGTTTGTGATGTCGCAAATATTATCAATGTGACGGTTGCCAATGCTTCCCATCATTTGCGAACGCTCCATAAACAGGGGATTGTAAATTTTCAAAAAAAGGGGAAAATGGCATTTTACTCGCTGAGCGATGAACGGATTAAGCAGTTAATCCTTTTTACACTAGCTGAAAAATGGGAGGCGAAAGCAAATGTTTGATGCAAATGCACAATTGGCAGACCAAGAAACGAAAACGTATCGCGTTCAAGGCTTCACCTGAGCAAGCTGTGCGAAAACGTTCGAAGAGAACGTCAAACGCCTGGATGGCGTTTCGGATGCAAAAGTAAACTTTGCCGCTGCCAAAATAACGGTTACGGGCAATACGACAATTGCAGCACTTGAAAAAGCGGGTGCGTTTGAAAGCTTAAAATTATCGGGTGAAAATGAAAAAGAAGTGGAAAGGGAACCATTCTGGAAACAAAAAGAAAATCGAAAGGTATACATTTCAGCACTATTGCTTGTCATGAGTTGGGTGATTGGGAAGCAAACCGGGGGAGAAACGATTCTTGCAACGCTCGGTTACGCAGCGGCCATTCTCATTGGAGGATCCTCCTTATTTTTAAAAGGGCTGAAAAATGTTGCCCGCTTAAAATTTGACATGAACACACTGATGACCATTGCGATTATAGGCGCCGCGGCAATAGGGCAATGGGGTGAAGGGGCAACGGTTGTTATTCTTTTTGCCATCAGTGAAGTTTTGGAACGATATTCAATGGATAAAGCGCGTCAGTCCATTCAATCGCTGTTGGAGATTGCCCCAAAAGAAGCGATTATCCGCCGGGGCAATGAAGAAATCGTTGTCTGGGTTGAAGAGATTCAAATCGGCGATACCATGATTGTTAAGCCGGGTCAAAAGTTAGCAATGGATGGAATCGTTAAGAAAGGAACATCGACGGTAAATCAAGCGGCGATTACAGGAGAGAGTGTCCCCGTGATGAAAACCATTCATGACGAGGTGTTTGCCGGAACATTGAATGAAGAAGGGCTTCTTGAGGTAGAGGTGACCAAACGGGTAGAAGATACCACGATTTCAAAAATTATTCATTTAGTCGAAGAAGCTCAAGCAGAACGGGCACCTTCTCAGGCATTTGTCGATCAATTTGCGAAATATTATACACCAGCAATCATTCTCGTTGCTTTAGGTATCATCGTGATTCCACCCTTATTTTTTGGGGCGGATTGGAGTAAATGGATTTATGAAGGGTTGGCCGTGTTAGTGGTGGGCTGTCCTTGTGCTTTGGTTGTTTCTACTCCTGTTTCCGTTGTAACTGCAATTGGAAATGCCGCAAAAAATGGTGTATTAATCAAAGGCGGCGTCTACTTGGAAGAAGCCGCAACATTGAAAGTAATTGCTTTTGATAAAACAGGAACACTGACAAAAGGGGTTCCGACTGTAACCGACATCATCCCATATGGTGGAAACGAAAGTAAGCTATTGGCCATTACAGCAGCGATCGAAAAAGGTTCACAGCATCCTCTTGCATCAGCGATTTTGCGAAAGGCCGAAGAAAACGGGTTAAATTTCAACGAGCTATCAATCGAAGATTTCCAAGCAATGACTGGTAAAGGCGTAAAAGCAAGCGTGAATAATGAAATGTATTATGTGGGAAGCCCAAGTCTGTTTGAAGAGTTGCACGGAAAATTGGCGAGGGATCACAACCAAACAATCACGGATCTACAGACGGAAGGAAAAACGGTCATGGTGGTAGGAACAGAACAGGAGATTCTCTTGTTTATTGCTGTTGCGGATGAAATCAGGGAATCATCAAAAGAAGTCATTCACAAACTGCACCAAATTGGGATGGAAAAAACGGTGATGTTAACCGGTGATAATCAGCGGACTGCCGAAGCCATTGGAAAAGAAGTTGGGGTTTCTGAGATTCGAGCCGAACTGATGCCCGAAGCTAAATTAGATTTTATCAAAAAATTGCGGGAAACCGGCCGCAGTGTCGCGATGGTTGGTGACGGAGTAAACGATGCACCTGCGCTTGCTGCTGCTACAGTTGGGGTGGCAATGGGCGGGGCTGGTACAGACACGGCGCTAGAAACAGCCGATATTGCCTTAATGTCAGATGATTTAAGTAAATTGCCGTATACCATTAAATTGAGCCGGAAAGCATTGACCATCATTAAGCAAAACATTAGCTTTTCACTTGCCATTAAAGCAATTGCCTTATTGCTTGTCATACCAGGCTGGCTGACCCTTTGGATCGCCATCTTTGCCGATATGGGAGCAACGCTGCTCGTGACATTGAATAGTTTACGACTTCTTCGAGTGAAAGACAGATAAACCGCATCTATTCAGGAAACGAATTCCTGTTTTTCCTGTTATAGGTAAAAAACAAGTGGAGATCCACTTGTTTTTTGTTTCCTATGACGTTTACGAGAACAAACTTTTGATGCTGTCGATCAATTGTTTAAAGAAATCGGCAACCGCCTGTAAAAATCCTTTGTCCCCTACTGCTTGCGAAATCCGGTTTTCAATATTTTTAGAAAGATCGGCAAGCTGGGACTGGACATTGGAAAAATTAATGTTCAGCGTTCGCATTTTGTCAAATAAATCAATTAACAGCTGCCGATCCTGCGGGCTTAATTGTATCGAAAGCGTCTTTAATTGGTTATCAATAATTTGAGCAATCTCGTCTTTTGTGGCTGGATTTCTCGCCGCAATTTCTTTTTTTATCTCGGTCAACAATTCACTGACTTTGTCTTGATTCAAACCTTCTTTTTTTGCCAAACTCGTGGCCAAGTTCAATTCTTCATTAGCGACTTCGGTACGATCTTTGTTTAAATCTGCCCCTTTTCCAGTATCATACGCTTTGTAGATGCCAACAAGAGCCGAATGGCCGCTTACTTTTACAGGGGAGGCTACCTCAATGATGGCATCCTTTATTCCAGCAGTGATTAGGGCGTTCGCATACATTTGATCGGTTACTTCAGTAATATTCTCCGGGGTTGCTTGCTTAATAATCACCCCGGTTCCCGGATCTTGCCGGGTGATTTTAGCAGACGAATACATATTAGAGCGCGGATCACCTTTAATATAAGTGACTGCATCTTGTCCGGTCACGGTAATCTCCGTGACTGTACTTGTGTCGGTGACGCCAAGTAAGTTTCTCACTTCTTGCTTTTGCGACGAAGATAATGCTGCTCCATAGACAACAATTGGAGGTCCATATTTTTCATTAATGCTTTGGTTGGTACTGTTATCACTGGCGGCAAAGGTGATACGGCTATTGCTTATCACGAAAATGAACAAAGCAAACAGGGCGATCCATTTAACAAACCGCTTCAACATCATGAAAAATTCTCCCCTTTTCTTCTTTTAAAAATTTAGTATTTTTGTGCATGCATTTAAGTGACTAAAACATGTGTATTATACTCATAAACGCTGGTGATATTCAACTATCAAGCGTTATCCCTTATCAGCTAAAAGGAGAATGCCCCCTGCCTTTTTTTAAGGTAGGGGGTTATTCTGATGCGCTTATCGATCTGCAGTTACGATGAGAAATAAGCCATTGCTGAGCTTTACGACATCTCCGCGGACAGCCAGGGCAACTTCTCTCATTAACGCTTGTTGTTCTTTTTCGTCTTTTGCTCTAAGCAAAAGTGCATTCCCCGCGTTTACTTGCTCATTTGTGTGTTCATTCGTTGCGATGATCGCGTAAATATTAATATCGCCCATTTATTTTCTCTCGCTTTTTAAAGAATTTATGATTCTTTTGCACCGTTTCGAGGATCGGAGTACGGAGAATCGATAACATCATACTATCGATATCACGAATAATCGGAACAACCAAAAAAGCAATTCGCCCGTCTTCATAGTCTTTACGAGTAAAGTGGTATCTTTTTAGCCCTAAAGTTCTAGTGATTTCAAATAAGATGGCTTGTCTTTGCCCATAATTATCAAGGGTTATTCGATAATGGTCTTGTTTCGGTGTTAAAATAACGGCCAAGCCTTCTTTTAAAATCATTTCCTGGCCGCGGCCAATTCCTACTCTATTCGATAAGAACATATCATCTGCGTACACTTCGTTATTTTTAATATGTATCTCTGCTGGATGCACGTCGGCAATATCAGAAATGGTTTTCCCTTTAGAAAAGCGCACTAAACCGAAAAAGACCAATCCACCCACTAGCACACCCAAGCTAATTCGAGTGTACAGGGGAAATGATTCAAGAGACTCGGTAACAATGCTAATGGCTAACGCAACAAATAATGCGATATAATTTCTCGCTTCAAATGTTTTAGCGATACCATCAATATAGGCACTGCCGCGTTTTGTGTACTCAGTCTCCTCTAACGATTTTAAACTATCTTGCTCTAATCTTCGAACGCCTTGAAATTGAGTGATAGCCAGTGCCAAAAATGTGGCTGCTGCTGTATTGTTTGCGATAATCGCTGGGACAAATACGGCGCCCAACGTAGCTGCCACAAAGCCTAAAGCAAATTGGCTAAGATAGCCATTTGGATAGGTAGGATATTGGCGGTAATCTTCTTTTAAAATCACTAAACGTGCAAATGTACCACCAATGATTGCAGTAATGATGACAATTAAATGGGGTGTAGACAATATCTGACCTCTCATAACAACCTGCCTTATATAAACCATTTTTTAACGGATCCAAGTTCGGGACAATGCAATCCTCTTTTTAAGTAATTTCCCTTGAGTTGAAAATTATTCGAATTTCTAGTAAAAAGGTCTCCAAATTTTTTCAATGCTCATAGCTTTTGCAACTCTTTATCTAAAGGGGTTCTGCGAAATCATGTTTCGAGGATGAAAATTTTATAAGGACTACTTTAAAAGAGATCGAAAGAGAAATAGTGTCTCCATTGAAAATGGTTAAGCATAAAGTCCTATAACATAATTTGAAAATAATTTCAAGAACAAACATAACAAATCGTAAATTTAATTCTTACAATATTGTGACGAAAATTCGAACGTTTTGTGAACTTGAGAAAAAAGTATTTTGAAAAGCTTTTCAACATGTTGATTTTCAAAATAAAATAAAAGCAATGCTGAAGGAATTTTTTTAGCAAAGGTTTTTCAAGGAAGAAAATGATCTTGCAAGCAAGTGTTTGACTACAGAAATATCTTACAGAACGTGGAGGGGAGTGTATAAAAAATGAAGTTGATGTCATGGAAAAAACCTACGGCTATCAGTTTGCTAGTGGTCATGATTGGTATATTATCCGGATGCAGTGAAAACTATGTCGTCTTAAATCCAAAAGGCCCTGTCGGAGATATTCAATTAAATCTGATCGTCCTTTCGGCGATTATTTTAGGGATTTTCATTATTCCTGTGTTGCTGTTCTTCTTTTATGTTATTTTTCGTTATCGTGATAAAAAAGGCAGCAAGGCAGCGTACAAACCAGAGTGGGATCATAACAAGTGGATGGAAATTGTTTGGTGGGGAATTCCGATTCTGGTCATTATCGTCCTGAGTGTTTATGCAGTTAGGGACACGTTTTCTCTCACTAAATCACCATCTCCGGAAACAAAGCCGATGACCATTCAAGTTACTTCACTCGATTGGAAGTGGCTGTTCTTGTATCCGGAAGAAGGAATCGCAACGGTGAACTATATAGAGATCCCAACAGATCGCCCTGTCCAATTTGAACTAACCGCAGATGCCCCGATTAATTCGTTTTGGATTCCACAATTGGGGGGGCAAAGGTATACATTACCGGGTAAAAAGCTGCAGCTTTGGTTAGAGGCAGACAAATCAGGGACATATTACGGTACAGCCAACAATTTTAGTGGTGAAGGCTTTACTGAGATGAAATTTACTGTGGTTGCCAAAGCGGAAAAGGAATTTGACAAATGGGTAAGCAAAGTGAAGGGTGGCTCTAACTCATTAACAATGGATGGCTATGCAAAACTGAGCAAACCTGGCACTGAAGAAAAACAAGAATTCGCATCGTATCCAAAAGATTTATTTACCACCATCATCAACAAGAATGGCGGTCGGTATTATCAAAGTAACTCAAAAGAAGAATATATGAAAAATAAATAGTTTTGGGGAAGGAGGAGTTAAAATGGTAGAAAAGATTCAATCATTTGCTTCAGATTTTTTTGTCACTGGAAATCCAATGATTTATGGAGCTGATGTATCAATTGCCTTAGCGATGATCGCCATTGTTTTTGTGCTCACTTATTTTAAAAAGTGGGGCTGGTTATGGAGAGAATGGCTAACGACCGTTGATCATAAGAAAATTGGCATCATGTATTTTATCGCATCTTTGTTGATGTTATTCCGTGGGGGTATTGATGCCCTGCTGATGCGGACACAGCTTGCTGCACCGAATATGAAGCTGTTAAACGCTGAACACTATAATCAAATTTTTACCACACATGGAACGATTATGATTCTATTTATGGCGATGCCGCTTATGTTCGCCTTGTTTAATATGGTTGTTCCTTTGCAAATTGGCGCAAGGGATGTAGCCTATCCGTTTTTAAATGCGGTTAGTTTTTGGCTGTTCTTTTTCGGCGCGATGCTCTTTAATTTATCGTTTGTAATTGGTGGTTCGCCCGACGCTGGGTGGCTTAGCTATACGCCATTATCAGAGAATCAGTACAGCCCGGGTCCTGGACAAAACTTTTATATCTGGGGGATTCAAATTTCAGGGATTGGGAGTTTGGCAACAGGGATTAACTTTGTGGTTACGATTTTGAAAATGCGCGCACCTGGAATGAAACTGATGAAAATGCCGATGTTCAGCTGGTCTGTACTATCAAGCTGCATTATTATCATTTTTGCTTTTCCAATTTTAACGGTCACGCTTGCATTATTGTTTGTTGACCGCTATTTTGGCGCACACTTCTTTACAATTGATGGCGGCGGGAACCCGATGTATTACATTAACTTGATTTGGATGTGGGGCCATCCGGAAGTTTATATTGTGATTCTGCCTGCCTTTGGAGTATTTTCAGAGGTTGTCAGTACGTTTGCTAAAAAGAAAATCTTCGGATATAAATCAATGGTATTTGCCTTGCTAAGTATTAGTATTCTTTCATTTTTGACATGGGTTCACCATTTCTTTACGATGGCTTCTTCCACAGTGGATGCATTTTTTGCTGTCACCACAATGGCTGTTGCGATTCCAACAGGAGTGAAAGTTTTTAACTGGATATTTACAATGTACAAAGGCCGTGTGGAATTTAAAACGCCAATGCTTTGGACATTTGCTTTTATCCCCACCTTTTTGGTTGGCGGTGCAACAGGCGTCATGTTGGCGGTGGCGCCTGCAGACTTTCAATACCATAATAGCTATTTTCTAATTGCGCATTTTCACCAAGTGTTAATCGGGGGCGTTGTATTTGGCTTCTTTTCGGGTGTTTATTATTGGTGGCCAAAAATCTTTGGTTTCAAATTAAGCGAGAAAATTGGAAAATGGGCTTTCTGGTTCTGGGTTATCGGCTTTTATGGAACGTTTATGCCGCAATATGCATTGGGATTTATGGGGATGCCGCGCCGTGTTTACACGTACAGCTGGGATATGGGCTGGGCTCCTTTAAATCTTGTATCAACGATTGGCGCTTTCCTTATGGGAGTTGGTTTCCTATTCCAAGTTTATCAAATTCTGCACGGCATAAAGTATGGGAAAAAGGACACAACAGGGGATCCTTGGAATGGCCGCACATTAGAATGGTCAATTCCTTCGCCTGCCCCAGTTTATAATTTTGCGATTATTCCCCAAGTAGTGGAACAAGATGATTGGTGGTATAAAAAGCAAAAAGGAATGAAGACATCTAGAGAAGAGGAGAACTATCAACCGATTCACATGCCAAAGGATTCTGGTATTCCATTTATAATGGGTGTCTTCTGGTTTATTGCAGGATTTGGTTTTGTCTTTGAATGGAATTGGATGGCAATTCCAGGCTTGATTGGTGTAGCCATTTCGTTGCTTGTCCGTTATTTTCAAACGGATACAGATTATTATATTTCAGCTGAAGAAGTGAAACAATCAGAAGCGATAGCGGGAGGTGCTCATTAATGGATCATACACTGTCCCAACCTAAAACACATACTCATGAAAAACATGGACATGATGAAGGCTCATTAAGAATCTTTGGGTTTTGGATTTTTCTGATTACCGACTTAATTTTATTTTCCGTGCTGTTTGCAACATACACGATATTGCGGACTCGGTATAATGGAGGACCAACGGGTCAAGAATTATTCGAGGTTCCCATCTTTGTTGCAGAAACTTTTCTGTTATTGACGAGCAGTTTTACAAGCGGCCTTGCTATTTCCGCTTTGAAGAAGGGGAATAAGCAAAGTGTTATTGGATGGTTAATCGTTACTATTATCTTTGGTTTAGGATTTATTGGTTTGGAAATCAGGGAATTTACGAGTTTTGTCAATGAGGGGGCGACCATTTCAACAAGTGCCTTTCTATCGGCCTTCTTTGTCTTGGTTGGAACACATGGAATTCACGTGTCTGTCGGGATTGTGTGGATGGCAGGTGCAACAATTCAATTAGTGCGCAATGGAATCAATGAAGTGACTAGCCGGAAGATTACTGTTGTGAGCTTATATTGGCATTTTCTCGATGTGGTTTGGATCTTTATCTTTACAGTTGTCTATTTGCTAGGGGTGATGTAAGGTGAAACCAGAAAATAAACAAAAACATGCTTCATCCGAAAAATCATATGTAATAGGCTATGCGATTTCTATATTGTTAACGATTCTGCCGCTCGTACTTGTTTTAAATCATCTGCTGGACAAAGTCTATCTTCTTGTTTTTATATTGGTTGCGGCCTGTTTCCAATTTGTTGTTCAAATTTATTATTTCATGCATTTAAACGAGAACAAAAACCGGGTCTATATATTGTTAGCTTTAACGGTGGGAATTTTTATTGTGGTTACCGTCATTGGCGGATCTGCTTGGGTTATGAATTTTTAAAACTGAAGGATGAGGCAATGCGTTGGGCCGGTTCCCTCCGCATTTGTCTTTTTGATGAAAAAGAATGAAAGAGGTGTTTTATATGGTCAAACTACGGAAATACCTTATTTATCTATTTTTTGTCGCTATTGGATTTTTTGGCTATCAAAATCCTGCTTTTGCCAATCACGCAGGCGCGATTGAAATTTCAAAAAATATGTATTCGATCTTTTTGTATATTTTGATTCCTCTAGGTGTATCGATCCTTTTTGTTTTT
>JAKACS010000037.1 GCA_021821235.1 Bacillota bacterium | reverse complement strand
TAAACCTTATATCAGTCCATTTGATCCCTGTATGCCAATGAAAACAAAAACGTATTCTACTCCCCCGCATTTATACTTGGGATATCAACAGCCGAACCTTCAGCAATTTACGCCAGCAGAAGCACTGAAAGCAGGTACTCTTTGGGAACCATTTTATGATCCCTTTTACAGTCCATATGAAAGAACACAGGAGGGGGATCTGTCATGAAGCAAGTACCCGCAGAGTATTATCAATTGATGGAGCAATTGCAAATAGTTGACTTTGTCCTTGTCGAACTAACTCTCTATTTGGATACCCACCCAAATGACTTTGAAGCGACTAATCAATTTAACCATTATGCGAAAGAACGGAAAAAAATCAAAAAGTCCTTTGAAAGCCAATTCGGCCCTTTGCTGCAGTATGGCAACAGCTACTCCGGCTATCCATGGAATTGGAGCGATTCCCCATGGCCTTGGCAAGTTTGATTCGATTAGGAGGGGATTAACACATGTGGATTTATGAAAAAAAACTGCAGTATCCAGTGCGCGTCAGTACATGCAACCCTACCCTGGCTAAATTTCTCATCGAGCAATATGGCGGTGCTGACGGTGAGCTCGCTGCAGCTCTAAGGTACTTAAATCAGCGTTATACCATTCCGGATAATGTCATCGGGCTTTTAACGGATATTGGAACAGAAGAATTTGCCCACCTCGAAATGATTGCAACGATGGTATACAAATTAACAAAAGATGCAACTCCCGATCAAATGAAAGCCGCTGGCCTGGATGGTCATTATGCTGATCACGACAAGGCATTGTTTTATCACAATGCTGCAGGAATTCCTTGGACTGCCACGTATATCCAAGCGAAAGGTGATCCCATTGCGGATTTGTACGAAGATATCGCTGCTGAAGAAAAGGCACGGGCTACTTATCAATGGCTGATTAATTTAAGCGATGATCCTGACCTAAACGACGGCCTTCGCTTCTTGAGGGAAAGAGAAATCATCCATTCCCAGCGTTTTCGCGAAGCAGTGGAAATTCTAAAAGAAGATCGCGAACAGAAGAATGTTTTTTAATCATAAATGAAGCAGTGTCAAGCTGCTTCTTATTTTTTTTGATGGTAAAGATTAATTTCAAAATTTTTGTTCATCAGATCAAACACAACATGACGATTTTTCCACTCTTCCTCGGTACCCCATAAATCCTTACTGCGTTCAACAATTTCACATCTCAATTCATGAAACTCTTTTTCTGCTTTGTCCATTTTTTCTTTCATTAAATTCATCCATCCATACATTCCTATTGTAACAAATAGAAAAATAAGATTGCTCGAATCTTTAACAAATGCCGAAAACATGGCAGCAAAGGAGTACGAATATACCTTGGCGATTGTAAAATATAAATAATTAATATAAAGAAAAGCAGGTATTAACGTTCCCCAAATAGCCAGTGTATGGCGCTTTTTGTACTTATCAAACTTCTTTTTTCTTTTAATCACATTTTCAAGGATTTTCTTTGTCGCCTTATCCATTTTATCGTCAAGCAGCAAATTAGACGTATCCACATGGATCCCCTCCGTTTCCCCTTCTAAACTTTATGAACTTGTCCGTTAAAGTAGAACAAAAACCGTTCATTGGCTGATCGGTTACTCAGTAAGCGGGATTTTTAAAACTTGCCCCCTGATTATCGAATTGGTTTGAATATTATTTGCTTGCTTTATAATGGCGACGCCTGCTTTTGAGTGATAATAATTCATCGCAATCCGATAGATCGTCTCTTGCGGCTTAACTGTATGGTAGACTACTTTATTCTCATTTGGAACCGTTCGGCTTAAAGCATTGTTTCCTTCGCCATTAACAGGATTCCCGTTTGTATTGAGGGAACTTGTGGTATTCGGTGAAGCAGGTGCCGGATTTTCATTTGGTTTGGATTCGTTTTTTCCGGCATTACCTCGTTCATTTTGCGGGCTGTCCGGTTTTGCTGTTTTCTCTTTTTGGCTGCTTTGCTTTTCTTTCGGTTTTGCTTTTTCGAAATTAATGGTTTCGTAGCCTTTTGAATCAACTGTAGCTTTAACAGCTTTTCCGTTTTTCGAACCACTAAGGTATGAATACACACTAAAACTGACAATCGGCAGTAAAATAAAAAATAAAACAAGCAATCGAATGACAGGATATTTCAGCTTCCATTTTGTCCTTTTTCGTTGATGACGGTGCAATTCGCTTCTTGGCGGCAAGCCAGCAGCTTGATTTTTCGGCTCCTGAACTTTATCAATTCGCTGGCGCAAACGTTCAGCTTGGTCTCTATATGGATTTTCCTTATTCATTCAGCATCCCTGCCTGTTCTTGTTCAGTTTTTTTGCTCTTCCATCTCATATAAATACCTAAAAGTAAATCAATGATAAAATGCATTACGATGGTTACCGCCAAATTATCCGTCAGCCAAAATACGATACCGATAAAAAAGCTGAGCAGTACAACGTCAATCAATAAAAACCAGTTAAACAAATAACGAAAATGAATTAGAGCAAACAGCACGCTTGCTGCTACCAAGCCAAATTTAGCTTGAATGATTCCGCGGAAAAGCGATTCTTCACTAATGGCCACAAGAAGCGTTATAAAGGCAATTTGCCAGATCGGCAGGTTGCGAAAAATCCTTTCGTTTAGCCCCCCATCATCATAAAAAGAATTTGGCAGCCATTTCATCAAGAGCAAGTCAATGACGACAACCAAGATTCCCCCACTCACACCTATGGTAATAATATTTCGATCATCCAAACGAATATGACGAAATAAAGCGAATGGATCAAACAAAATCATGCCAAGGACAATTGCGATTACGAATAGAATCGCTTGAGTGGTGTACAAATGAAACAACAATTCTCGATCAGACAATTCATTGACGATATCAGTGTATTTCTTTTTCATTTGATCAACTCTCACTTAATAATATCTCGTACAAATAGTTCTGCCAATTGACCGGTTCGGCCATAACGGGCGTTGATGGTTTCGCCTCGTACGTCTCTAGATCAATACCGCAATGATCGCAACAGTTGGCTACTTTCGTCACAATGGTTTCATGAAAGTAGTCGAGGATGATTTCCCGTCTGCACTGTTTGGCCTCTATCCATTTTTTCACTTTTGCAATATTGGCTTTCTTTATCCTCAGCCGATTGTCCACGTATTGTTCCATTCTTCTTTGTATTTCTTCAAGATTGGAAAGAGATAAAGGGACACCATTTAAAAATTCTTCAATCAGGCGCAGCTGGGTTTCGGATAAACCGCCCATCTCCAGCAACTCCTTTTGAATGAAGGAAAAATTGGCTGGTTTTTGTTCTTTTAGCTTGTGAAAGATCCAATCAATTTGCCATTTGCCCGGCAATTCGCTTTCAACTAGCTGGATTGGCAGCTGCTCATCTCCAGGAGAGTAGAGCAAAATCGCAATGCTCGGCAGGCCATCACGACCTGCCCTGCCAATCTCCTGCAGATAGGACTCAAGTTGCAGCGGCATATGAAAATGGATGACAAAACGGACATTCTCTTTGTTGATTCCCATTCCAAAAGCACTTGTTGCACAAATGATGTCAAGCTGATTATGAATAAATTGCTGCTGAATTAGCGAACGTTGTTCCTGATCCAGTCCGCCATGGTATGCCATCACCTTGCTGAGTCCATTCTCCCGCAAATATTGCGCCATCTGATCTGCTGCTTTTTTGCTGGAAAAATAAATAATACCCGGTTTCTCCAGTTTTTGAGCATATTCGAGGATTCGCTGCTGCTTTTCAAGATAATCGGTTGTCTCCACAATTGAGAAGGCAATCGTCGGACGATCAACCGTTGATACAATTTTCGTAGCGTCTTGCAGCTCAAGTGAACGCAAAATATCCTCACGAACTGTTTTCGTAGCTGTTGCCGTAAGAGCAAGAGTTTGGGGGGAACCCAATTGGCGCCGGATTTCTCCCAACTTTAAATATGCCGGCCGAAAATCATAGCCCCATTGAGAGATGCAATGTGCTTCATCAACGACAAAAAGCGAAATCGAAAGCATTTTCAATCTTTGGAACACTGCCTCGGTCTGAAGCATTTCCGGAGATATAAAAATAAATTTATAGTTTTCCAGTTGTTGGAGCGCCGTTCTTCTCTCTATACCAGTTAAAAATGAATTTAAGGCAATCACACGTTTTTCTTTAAACTTCATCATTTGTTCGACCTGATCCTGCATTAGAGACAAAAGCGGTGAGACAACAATTACTGACCCGCTGAGGAGAAAACCAGGCAGCTGATAACAAAGTGATTTGCCTGTACCTGTCGGCAGCATGGCCAATGTATGTTTGCCAGCTAAAATCGAGGCTATTACATCCTTTTGGCCTTTTTTAAACGCACGGTAGCCAAAATATTTTTCTAATAACTCTTCTAACATTGGGCCACACCATACTTTGCCAGCACAAGCCGGATTTCAAAATAATTTGCTGTTTGTACCGCATTGCGAATTTGTTTTAATTGCCTGCTGCCATCTTGCCTTGCAGCAGTAAGAATCTTTTCTTGTATTGATTTCTCAATATAATGGTCAATAGGGAACTGTTCATCATTAAGAGCAATTTCAACTACGTGATCTTCTATTGTGCTTATTTTCAGCCCGCGAATACTTGCAATTTCTTCAAGAGAAAATCCTTGATGGATCAACAATTGTGTTCGGCTTGCAGACAGGGTCAGCAATTGATTGGGGTTAAAATCGGCTGCAAGACGGGAAAGCAGCGGGTAGACTTCCGGATTTTCGGTTAGTTGACGGATCATATAGTGTAGTATCGTTATAAATTCTATCTGATAGCTTGATTTATCCAATTGCAGCGTATCAGCTGCCTGCAAAGGAGTTAAGCCAATCTGCCGGCTGCCCGTAAGCCGGACAACGAGGATAAGAGGATCCGGAGCCTCACGGTTATCAAGACAGGCAACCAGTTCTCCATAAAGCTTCTGGCCAATTACGTCTCTTGGATAGCCGCTTGTTCGCAGAAACTGTTTAAGCCATTGATGAACGTCTTTATTTTTTTGAATTGGAAGATAGCTCGTCTCCCCTTTTACCAGGTTGGAGACAACTTGGACCAGTAAGGATAACCTTTCCCAAAACAGTCCTGTTTGCTGATATTTCCATCCGTTTAGCCAAGCAAGAATATGATTGTTATTTAAAAAAGTTTCTAATTCGCTTTTTCCATGTCCAGATAAGATGAACCGTTGATCACCGGCTTGTTTTAGCAATCCTTGATCGAAAGCTGTGCGGATCGATTCTTCCAGCAGCTCGCGAGTGAAAGAATGATAGACGCCAAAATAATTCTTGATTCCGTAAAGGTGTGCATCTTGAATAGTCTGTGAAGATTTTTTTCCTTTGAACAGGTGATAAATGGAATAGATTGTTCTTTCTCCATTTAATTGGTTAAGGCAATAAAAAATGATTCCCTCCATCAACTTCATCCATTTCCCACCTTTCGATTCTTTTCCGCATTTCTCACTTCTTATTTTAGCACGAAATTCCTCAATCGTTTGTTGAAAATTGATAAATAGAGTAGAATTATGCCACAGATACCTTTGATGAATAAGCAATTTTCTATTGAAAAGTTCTTCATTCAGTTTTACAATAAGATTGGGAATTGCGTTTCCATTCGAAAAATGGAATTGCAGTAAGCAGTACATATGTTTATAATTCGGGAGGTTTTTTCATGGCAAAGTACACGATCGTCGACAAAGAAACTTGCATTGCTTGCGGTGCTTGCGGGGCAGCTGCACCTGATATTTACGATTACGATGATGAAGGCATTGCATACGTAACATTGGATGAAAATCAAGGAATTGTTGAAATTCC
This sequence comes from Bacillota bacterium, assembly GCA_021821235.1. The sequence goes on along the minus strand of JAKACS010000037.1, from coordinate 6,034 downwards.
TGATGTGTTAATTGACGACATGATGGATGCGTTTGAAGGTTGCCCAACAGACTCTATTAAAGTAGCTGACGATCCATTTGACGGAAATCCAACCAAGTTCGAGTAAGCCTTTTAGAAAGCAAATATAGTTAAGCTCTTGCCCCCATGTCTTTTTAAGGCATGGGGATTTTTTTCTGCGAAAAACCAAAGCTAATCCCCTAAAGCAGCACCCAAAACTACCATCCGCCTTTTAATGGTTCTTCTCTGAAATTTATTTGCAGCCAAAAGCCCATTCAACTATAATAGAAAAGCATATGTACATAAAAAGGAGGAAAAATAGAATGGCTTATGAAAACAAAGTAGTTGAAGCATTTATTGAAATTCCAACTGGAAGCCAAAATAAGTACGAGTTTGACAAAGAGCGCGGGATTTTCAAATTGGATCGCGTTCTGTTTTCACCGATGTTCTACCCTGCAGAGTACGGCTATCTCGAAAATACGTTAGCACTTGACGGAGACCCGCTCGACATTCTTGTTCTTGTAACCAACCCGACATTCCCTGGTTGCGTTATTGATACAAGAGTTATTGGCTTCTTAAATATGATCGACAGCGGAGAAGAAGATGCAAAGTTAATCGGGGTTCCAGTTGAAGACCCTCGATTTGAAGATATTCGCACTCTTGAAGATCTGCCGCAGCATAAGCTGAAAGAAATCGCCCATTTCTTCGAACGCTATAAAGATTTACAAGGAAAGAAAACCGAAATTGGTACATGGGAAGGTCCAGTAGCTGCTGCTAAATTAATTGAAGAATGCAAAGCACGTTATCAAACTAAATAATTGAAGCTTTGCTGAAGTGTCGCAAAAATAATAAGGCGCATGCCCGTATTCGGGTGCGCCTTTTTTTATTTTGTAATCATTAAAACTTGATTCGATAAAATTCTGTCAGAAGAAAGCTTGTTCAATTCTTTTATTTTTTCGATTGAGAGATGATACTTTGCTGAGATAGTAGACAAGGTATCACCGCTTTTTACTAGATAAGTTTGCTTCTTTGCAGTGGATGATGAAATTTGCTTTTCCCGTTCAGGCACGATGGTTTGCCTATCCGCTTGATCGTGCAGATGGGTACTGGCTTCCAAAAACGGCTGTCCTTCCTTCGCTGCACCTACCTGAACAACGTCGCCCATCTTTGCAGTTCCTAGCAGTCTTTCCGGGTCAAAAGCATACTTCTTGTCAAATGTCCATTCGCTTTTGTGCGTTTCAAAGTGAAGATGAACGCCTGTTGCTTGTCCAGTCATCCCCATTTTTCCAATGATTTCTCCCTTTTTTACCTGTTGTCCTTCATTAACGAGCCGGCTGCTTAGATGGGCATATATGGTGACGTATCCGCTCGAATGGCTAATAAAAACAACATTCCCATATGTATCAGAGTAATAGGACTTTTCAACAGTCCCCGCATCAACGGCAAAAATAGGCGAATTCAATTCGCCCGCAATATCCAGACCTTTATGTTTCCCCTGCCTTGTGCCAAAGGTATCAGAAATGACTCCTTCGGCAGGCCAAATCCATTGACTTTTTGCCGTATTGGAGTTTAACATACTTGCTTGTGGATGTCTTCCACCTAAAAATAACAAGCTGACGAAAATTGCCATGATGCCGGCAATTAAAAACCTCTTGATGTAGTCGCGCATCTTATTCCTCCTTCATCTTGTCCCTTTTTCACCATATGAAAGCTTGGTCCTATTTAGAACTTAGACTGACAAGGCTTCAAGCATACTTGATATCCTTTGAATATTTTTGGTATTTTATTCAAAAATTTCTCCACACAACGTTAATTTTCTATAAACCTGAATTTATATATAAAAAAACCAGCCATTTGGCTAGTTTTCAATTTGATTCAAGTTTGCTGCAACTGGCACGTTGTTTTCTTTTGATAAATCAAAAGGCCCAAGGTGCTTTAAATAGGGGTTTTCAAGCTTAACGCGTTCCAAGCCAAAATCTTTTGCCGTTAGCAGAAGCGCTTCATACGAGTAGACTGCTTCGGCAGTATTCTTTAATGGATAGTTTCCGGCGACTGTCAGATACAAAGTTTTATTTTTAACCATAAGGAACGAAACTTTCAATCCAGAAGGAATGGAAGCCCGCAGCCCTATCCGGGCATTGTTCTCGTCCATAGCCTCGAAAGCTGATTTTATATCAGGGTAACGCCGATCTGAAGGCACTAAAAACGGCACTTTTTTACCTACAGGGTAATAGAATAAATATGCCCGATTTCGTTCATGATCGACATTCATTTCTGATTTTTTTTCATTGTTATAAAGTAAAAGCTCAAGCCATGTTTTTCCCCTAAGATGATTGACAGTTGACACGGGTACGAGTATTTGCGATTTTTGATTTGGAATCCAATAGGTCAATACTTTGCCGTTTCCAACATCTTGATATACGGCTGTTTTACCATTCGTTAATGGAAATCGTGCATTTGTTTCTCGCGGTTTTGCATCCATTTTGACGAACTTTTCATTGTCGGGTGCAGAATAATTGAAAAGAGAATTGGCAGAAATAGATACAACTTTTAGCTTGCTTTCAGAGTTGCCTTGATTATCGGATAAATTAGCAGTGAGAAGCAGTAACAGCAGAAAAGCTCCGAGAGCAGCCGTACTTGGAATTACCCATACTCTTTTCTTACGCCGTTTTATTTTCAGGATAAGGGAGTTGTAAATTTCCTGCGGTCTGCGCCGATCTTGAAGTTTCGGCATTTTTCTCAACAGAGCTACGAGCTGCTCGTCACTCCATTCCAATTTTTTCATTTAAGCACACCTCCCTTTCATCCAGCCGTTTCATTTGCTTCCGCAAAATCCCTAATGCACGGTGCTGGGTCGTTTTCACTTTGCTCTCCGTCCAATCCAGCGCTTCTGCTGTCTCTGCAATAGATAAATCATGGAAATAGCGGAGAATAATAACCGCCCTTTGATCATACGTACAATGGTTCAAACATTCATAAACCGATTTAAGTTTTTCATTTTGAATGGCTATCTCGTCCGGAATTGGATGTGATTCATCTTTCACTTGCTGTGTTGACCAATCGAATTTTTCCAGCAAACGTTGTTTCCACCCTTTTTGTTTTCGAAAAAAATCAATTGCGACATTCTTTGCGATCGAAAACAGCCATGTTTTTTCACTGCTACGTTTCTCAAAGCGATCATATGATTTCAGCACGCGAATATAGACCTCTTGGACAAGATCCTCTGCATGCTCTTTGTTTCGTACCATATAAAATAAAAATTGATAAATATCTTGATGGTATTGTCTGTATAATTCATCAAAAACGGAGTTCACCAATACCCCTCCCCGTTCAATCAATTAGTCGTATTAAAACTTAAAAAGTTTCACTATTTTACTATAGACGGTTTTCCAAGATAATGGAAGTAATAAATTGGAATTTTATCTAGATAACTAACTCTTTAATCCAGAAAAAACCCATCCAAATGTTGGATGAGTTTTAAAAAATGTTTCTTGTGAATCAAGAAAAATCCCTATATTTATTGTTTTTTTGCCTATTTTCGAGGCAAAAAGAAGGAAAATGTCGTTCCATGATCTACTTTACTTTGCACGGAAATATGACCGCGGTGTGCTTCAATAATATTTTTGGCGATTGCCAGCCCAAGCCCTGTACCCGCTCTACCTCGGGTGCGTGCTTTGTCAGCTTTATAAAAACGTTCAAAAACAAATGGTAAATCCTCTGCCGGAATGCCCGAACCGGAATCTTCCACTTCGAACGTAATACCTTTTTCTTCTTGAATCATTCTTACGATTACACTCCCATCTTTCGGTGTATGCCGAAATGCATTGTCGATCAGATTCGTCAGAACCTGCTCAATCCGATCAGGATCAAAAGCAAAGTGGCTAATTTCACCAACAACTTTGACGTCAAAAAAGATTTCGTTATCTTTTACCATTCCTTGAAATTTACGAGCGACTCGATTGATAAAAGAAGTGAGATCAACATCTTCAACGGTTAAATGAATATGCCCTGATTCCATTCGGGCAAGATCAAGCAGTTCATTTACAAGACGACCCATTCTTAACGATTCATCATAAATAACGCGTGCCATCTCTTTTTTCTCTTCTTCTGTTTCAGCAATGTCATCAACAATTGCTTCACTATATCCTTGCAGCATCGAAATTGGCGTACGCAGTTCATGCGAAACATTTGCAATAAAGTCTTTTCTTAACTTGTCCAGTTTTCGCTCTTCTGTCATATCCCTGACAACAGCAACTGCACCACGAATAAATTGGTTGCTGTAGAGTGGGCTGACAAGAATCACCCAATGTCTTCCCTGCAAAGAAATTTCTCCAATTTGCTCTTTTTCTGTGTTCACAGCTAACTGAAACAGATCCATTACTTTTGATGGAATCGCTTCCGTATTTGAACCTAAATTTCCTTTTTCGTAATACCAGTATTGCAGGAAGCGGTCGGCTGGGGGATTGGTGATTAAAATAGTGCCATCACGATTAAAGGTAATCACTCCATCGGCCATGCTGCTTAAAATACTTGCCAGTTGTTCCTTCTCTTGACTAAGTGCATTCATATTGTATTTTAACTGCCTGCCCATCTGATTAAACGCTGTTGCTAACTCGCCAATTTCATCACGGGATAGGATCGGAACTTTTGTATCAAATTTCCCTCTTGCCACTTCAAATGCAGCTTCCCTCATTTTACGAAGCGGCGCTGTGATCCTGGTTGACAGGAAAAAGGCAAAAATGGTTGTTAATATAATGGCTACACCAGCGACAAGGAGAATAAAATTGGTCGTAGTCCGAGTTGTTTCTTTCATGACCTTCATCGATTGGTAAATAAATACTGCTCCTTTTGCACCGTTTGCTAAATTGAGCGGTACTCCAATAATCGAGTAACTGGCGGTATCTTTATTGGATAATGGAGAAGTGGAAAGGGCCGTACTTTTTTCAACTGTTTTGTGCTGGGTTAAAACTTTCGCTAATTCATTATCTTTTCGGATGTCCTCGATTGTCAGTACTTTCGTTTTCTTTTGGCTTGGAGAATAATAAATCTCATTTTCATTTTTTACAACAACCACTTTGGTCACGTCATCGATAATTTGCCAAGATACTTCCAAGCCAAGCGCAAAATTATCCTTTTCATGTTCTTCAAGGACATGCGCAATCTTCTCAGCCGTCTTTTCAAGATTTTTTCTGGTCAAGTCAATATTGTAATTATTAAAATACTCCAACAGCATCACGGTTAAGATAAAAAGTACGAATGATACTAACAAAAGAATGGTAAACCAAAGTTTACCTACAACGCTTCGCAGTAAGATCATTCATTTACAACCTCAAACTTATAGCCAACACCCCAAACCGTTACAATCATTCTCGCAGCTTGGTCCGATACTTTGTTTAGTTTTTCACGAAGGCGTTTGACATGCGTATCAACTGTGCGCAAATCACCAAAAAATTCATAATGCCAAACTTCTTTTAACAATTGCTCCCGATCAAACACTTTGTCCGGTGCTTTTGAAAGAAAGTAAAGCAGTTCGTACTCTTTTGGAGTTAAGCTCACTTCAATCCCGTCTGCTGTCACACGATGTGCATCATTGTCAATCGTTAAATGTGGGAAGACAATGACATCTTTCGTGGTGGTATCGGTCTGCAAATAGCTTGTTTGAGATGATCTCCGCAAAAGAGCTTTAACACGGAGCACAACTTCACGCGGACTGAATGGTTTTACAATATAGTCATCGGTTCCAACTTCAAACCCTTGAACACGATTTACTTCCTCACCCTTTGCCGTCAGCATGATAACAGGCGTAGCCTTTTTTTCTCTTAACTCCCTGCAAACTTCAATTCCGTCTTTTCCGGGCATCATTAAATCCAATAAAATAACATCGTAATCATTGGCAACTGCCTTTGATAACGCCTCATTTCCGTCCTCTGCTTCATCAATGGAATATTCTTCGCGTTCCAAATACATTTTTAATAAACGGCGAATTCGTTCTTCATCATCCACCACTAAAATTTTCACTTCTTTTTCCATTAATAAA
>JAKACS010000036.1 GCA_021821235.1 Bacillota bacterium | reverse complement strand
ATCTAGAAGAGACTATCTCCAAATAGATACCAATAAAATGTGGAATATTAGGTAAACTGGGGTTGATTTGGTTTATAGCACCCTGTTGATTGGAGCGGAAGGCACCGACTCCTCGAAAATGCATTCGCATTTCCTTCGTGCGATGTTGTTTCAATGAAGAGAATTCAAAGTCCTGGGGGATTAGCGTTACAGGCGAGACCCCGCAAGAGCGTAAGCGATGAGGAAGCTCGGCGAACGCCCCCCGGAAAGCGAGTGCCTGGAGCGGAAATCAACAGACTCCGTTTATCCGCCAAACTAAAAAGGACTGGGCGGCTTTTGCCCGGTTTTTCTTAGCTAATCAGAATTTATATCCATAAATTCTGAACGCATCAGGGCAACTACGCCTCATGAACCGCCAAAGGCTCGCCAATCGGCGAGTTTTCTTTATAAAAACCGGCCTCTGTTACATCAGAATGGCCGGTTTTCGATTGAATTCAATTATTTTGGTTGCGAGATTCCATTGACAATTTGAGTTAGTGCTTCTTTAATTGGCGTAGCAGGACGGCCAATTAATTTTTCAAAGTCATTGCTCGCAATGGCCAATGTATTTTCGCGAATGCTTTTTTGAATGTCAACGAGCATAGGGAGGAGGAAATCTGGTAAGCCGGCAGCTTTCATTATTTCGACATAGGCAGCATCATCAACATGCTGGATAGGAACCTCTTTACCCAAAACAGTGCCAAGAGCGGTTACAAGTTCTTCTTGCGTTAATAGCTGACCTGAAAGCTCGTAGATGGTGTTTTCATGTCCGGTGCCCGATAATACAGCTGCCGCAGCTTCTGCATAATCTTGTTGAAGTGCCCATCCTACCTTGCCGTTTTCTGCTGACGTCACCCATGGAGCACCTGCCAGGACACCTTGGATGCTTGGAATTTCATTTTCCAAGTACCAGTTGTTGCGTAAAAAGGAGTAAGGAATCCCTGTTTTAATGATCGCTTCTTCGGTTGCCTTATGGGTTGGCGCGAATAGGTTCGTGCTTTCATTTGCATTCACAAGGCTTGTATAGACAATGAATTTCACGCTGGCACGCTCTGCGGCAGCTACCGCATTGGCATGCTGGCGAATCCTTGTTTCGTTGTCGCCATCCGCAGAAATGATTAATAAGCGATCAATACCTGCAAAAGCAGTATCCAATGTCTCGGGTTGGTCAAAATCACCTTGGCGAACTTCTACACCACGCGCTTGCAAGCCTGCTGCTTTCTCGGGATTGCGAACACTGACTGCCAGTTGACTCGTTGGGACAGTTTTCAGCAATACCTCCACGATTTTTGCTCCTAATTTTCCGGTTGCTCCTGTTACTAACATTTTCATTGTATGATTCCTCCAAAATTGTGTATTCGTTGTAACCAATGCGCTTACATGTAACTATAATAGTTACAACAAAGGCTATTTGTCAATGATTTTAAACTAGTTTGTGAAATCGATGAAGGAACATACGCTTGTAATAAAACAAATTACAAGTGTACTATAATGATGTACTGATTTAAGGAAGGTGAGAGGGATGTCGATCAGCAGCCGTTTTGCTGTTGGAATTCATATTTTAGCACTTATTGCCATCAATGAAGGTGGAGTCAGCACTTCAGAATTTATCGCAGGAAGTGTAAACACAAATCCAGCTGTGATTAGAAAAATTACCGGCATGCTTAAGAATGCGGGGTTGGTGAACGTACGTCCGGGGATTGCCGGAGCGGAACTAGCCAAAGCGTTATCCGATATTACACTGCTTGACGTCTATAAGGCTGTAAATGTCGTTCAGGACAAAGAATTGTTTACCATTCACGACAAACCTAATCCTGATTGCCCTGTCGGCAGAAATATTCAAGATGCAATCGAACCGCTGTTTTCCGCTGCGCAACTGGCGTTGGAAAAGGCGCTTGGAAATGTAACGATCGAAGATGTCGTAAAGGATATTATCGAAAAAGAGAAAAGGAGTTTAACATGACAACAATAAAGAAAATTTCCCCTTTTTATGATCCGTGGGAAGCTTATATGGATATTGAACAATACGGGGAGATGCAACTAAGTAATATCGAGTTTACGACGACGACGCTGTGCAATATGCGCTGTGAGCACTGTGCAGTCGGCTATACGCTTCAAACAAAAGATCCGGAAGCTTTGCCGATCGAGTTGCTATTGCGCCGGTTAGATGAGATCCCGATGCTTCGTTCTTTAAGCATTACAGGTGGAGAGCCGATGCTTTCATTGTCTTCCGTGAAAAATTATGTGGTACCAATTTTAAAATATGCCCATGAACGTGGAGTTCGGACTCAGCTTAATTCCAATTTAACATTAGAACTCGATCGATATGAGCTGATCATTCCTTATCTTGATGTCTTACATATCTCCCATAATTGGGGAACGGTGGACGAATTCGCTGAAGCTGGCTTTGCCAGGATGGAACGGCAGCCTGAATACAATCAACGGGTCAACTATTTTGAGAGAATGGTAGAAAATAGCCGGGAAATCGTGAAGGCGGGTGTAATGGTTTCAGCCGAAACAATGTTAAACAAACGGACACTGCCTTATTTGGAAAAAATTCATCGTCAAATCGCTGACGAAATGCATTGCCAGCGTCATGAAGTTCATCCAATATATTGAACGTAATAAATATTGCGCCAAGAAAAAAGCTTGATATAATAGCATTATAGAGTATTAGGTTGAGAGTGAAGGTGGGTTGGCTATGAATAAAACAAACGTACAAAAAAGGCTGGTAGCTATATATGTGAGGAAATCAAGACTTAAGGACGCAGAATCCCTAGAAATTGAGAGGCAAATTGAGTTACTAACTGATTATGCAGTGAATAACAATATGGAATATGTGACATTTGCAGAGGAAGGGAGTTCTGAAAACTGGAAAGGGCGACCTGAGTTACAACGAATGTTAAGCGAATTAGATAAGGATATTTACGATGGGGTTCTTGTTACAGACCAGGACCGACTAACTAGGGATAGAACAGATTTTGGGCTTTTCCAAAGGTTTATGAAAGCTAATGGACTAATGCTATTTACCCTTAACAAAACTTATAATTTTTTTAATGATGATGATATTTTTGTTTCAGGTATTCAATCGGAAATGGATAATTATTTTATGCAAATGACAAAAAGAAAGCTTCTTAGAGGGCGTATCCAAGCTATTAAAAAAGGCGTTTGGTTTGGGATTGCTCCCTATGGTTACGAAAAGGATGAATTTAAAAAACTTAAACCTCATGAAAAAGAAGCAGATATAGTACGTTCCATCTTTGAAATGTATGCAAATCAAGGTTTAAATCAAGCTGAAATAGTTGAGAATCTTAATCTCTTTGGCCATACTACGAATGAAAATAAGCCTTTTACAATTCGGTCAATTTCATTAATTCTTGGCAATATCGCATACAGGGGAATAGTACACTACGAGCTTGGAAATCAGGAGCCCATTCATGTTGTGGACGCTCATGAAGCCTTAATAGACGAAGAAACATTTAACAGAGCACAGGTATTAAGGTCGCAAAGAAGAGTAGTACCCCAAACAACTCAACGAGGTGTATATACATTATCCCGTCTTTTAGTATGTCCTAAATGTGGACAAACCCTTTCTTTTTGTAATAAATACGTAAAACGTAGCGCAAGGGCAACTCTAAACAAAAATGAGCGAGAGCTCTACGTGTTGAATTGTTATGCTTCAAAGTCGCAAAAAGCTAAACTTGAAACAAGTGAGCGTTGCCAAAATAATGGAGTTAAAGCAAGTAGAGTAGAAAAGGCAATTATTGAACAGCTACGCTTGCACCTTGATAAAATAGATGAAGAAATAGAAATGGTTCTATCTGGTTCTGATAAATTTATTAATTCGGTAATAGAAAAGCAGCAAGGTCTTTCAAACCGATACATTTCATTAGAAGAACAGAAAAAGCATGTGCAGAATGGGCATAAAATAGGTATTTACACTGATGAAGAAGCGATACAAGAAATTAAATCAATTCGTGAACAACAATTGGCTATTCAGATGGAATTAAAAAAACTTGAGGGTGCTTCTGTTAAGGCTGAGATTGATAGAAAAAAGCAAATAAAACAAAAAATAATGGAACTCTTATCAATGGATACATCCGACCCTGTAAAGACAAATAAGCTGCTACATGAAGTTATAGAGAAGGTTTGGTACTGGAAAGAACAAAGCGATAATGGAGGGGAGAAGCCCTTTGAGCTTTTAATTGATTTTAAATAATTCTTTGAAGTTTCGTCTGGGGAGACATTTCTGGACTTTTTATTTATAAGTCGCCCCCCGTGTTTATGGTAGATTCACCTATGAATGATAAAATACACCAATTATAAAAGCTTTTTAGGCTCGTACAATTATCTTGAGGCGATTTGCGTGTTTGTTTAGCCAATGATTTTACAAAGAACAAATAAACCGGCTGACAATACCGGGGAACCCGATTTTGAAGTTTTGATGTCATGGTACCAGTCAAAAAGATAAACCATGAAAATGGGACACTTAGTTACGTTGTGTTTGAAGTAATCAAATTAAGGGGAAGTCGGTTACTGGACTCCTTCTAATAGAAAGAAAGCAGTTGCAAAATGAAGTTATCCTCCAGGATTAAAGTTTATTAGCAAAGGTGAAATTTCTAGAAGGTACGGTTCGGCTTACTTCATGTCGTTCAATTTTGGCTACTTTAAGCTGTGGTTCCCTATGGTGCATATATTCACATACGGTTCTGTAGGACCCTTTAAATCCATGTTCATCTCTAAGCATTTCATAAATCTTTTTATTTTTTCTCCTTCCCTTTCTTTTTAATTTCATGTCCTCCTCAAGCCAAAAATCAACGATTTCTCCGTACCCCTCCTCATACATCATTCCATTTTTTGAGAAGTTAGGCTCAGCCTCCAAAATCTCCCCATCTGCATATTTCTTAACTGTCCTCCAATTACATCCAGTCTTTTTTGCAATTTCATTAATTGATAAGTCTTCTTCATTTCTTAAATGTTTGATATAATCAACTTCAGGCATTGCTAACATCCTTTCATGTCCACCTCCCACTGTTGTGATCTGTTCAATCTATACAGTAGGAGATTTTATTGGGGCTGGCAAGCCTATTTTTTATGCAGTTAGTTCTGCACAAATTCCTTGCAAAACTCTGTACTTTTATTTTGCAATAAACATAATAATGAGGTATTAATAGAATAGGAGTAATTTTCATGAATAAACAAGTAACCAAACCTAAAAGCAGTCCCAAAAATGATCCATGGGAGGCTTATCTAGATGTTGAGCAATATGGTAAACCGACTCTATCCGGTATAGAGTTTACTACCACACACCTCTGTAATATGAGATGTAGACATTGTGCTGTAGGACATACCCTCCAACATAAAGACCCAAAAGCACTTCCTCTAGAGCTGTTACTGCAAAGATTAGATGAGCTCCCTACCTTGAGGACAATGAGCATTACAGGAGGAGAGCCGCTGCTGTCCTTAAAATCAGTAGAAAACTATGTAATACCTTTATTGAAATATGCTCATAGTAGAGGCATTTATACTCAGATAAATTCTAATCTCACATTAGAACTAGACAGATATAAGCTCATATCCCCCTATTTAGATGTATTACATATTTCTCATAACTGGGTAACAGAGGATGAGTTTATAGATACTGGCTTTGTTATGATGGAAAGAAAGCCTGCCAGAGAACAAAGAAAAGCATTATTTGACAGAATGATAACTAATTCAAAGGCTTTATCTGATTTGGGAGTTTTAATATCTGCTGAGACCATGATAAATAACAGAACGGCACATTGCTTAGAAAAGATTCATAAGCAGGTTGTTGAAGATATGGGATGCATGAGGCATGAGATTCACCCTATGTATGATAGTGGATATGTTAATATGGCAGCATTTTCTACTACGAAAAATTCATTACACCCCATGTACCCAAGCGATTTTGCCAGTCATTTAGAAACGTTGTCGCTTGATGAAATCAGGGGAGCTATTCATCATTTGCTGGATGTTCGGGATGAGGATGTATGGATGTTGTTTGGAACGCTGCCATTTTATGCTTGCAGCAGCAATCCAGAAGATTTGCGGCTGTTGGAGCGGTTATACAAAGGTAGAAATGTAACCGTGCGGAATGATCCCGACGGAAGATCACGCTTAAATGTCAATATTTTCACCGGGGATATCATTGTCACTGATTTTGGGGATATTCCTAAGCTAGGAACTATTCAGTCTACTAGTTTGCAAGAGGCATATGACAATTGGAAAAGCACGAAGGCAGCTAGAGAGGTGAGCTGTCATTGTCCGGGCGTTGCCTGTTTGGGACCCAACATATTAGTGAAGAATAGTTATTATCAAAATGAGGATTTTACAGGTAAAAAGGCGAAAATTACAAAAGACTAAGATTTTTAAAAGGCGGATTGATTATCGTAAGGTTCCGTTCCATTATTTCAACCATTGTTTTAGCACTTTTGTATATAATAAGTGTTTTCCTAACCCAAAAGTAAAATGGAGAGTTATAAATAATAGTCTTGTCTTTGATGTTTATTAAAAAGTTCTGTATCCTTGGTATGTTTTTTGTTTGTTTGGTCACTAACAATTAAAACATATTTTAAAGGATATTTTTGCATTTCCTACCAAAATTGGCTAGTTATTTTTTGGCTGTGCCTTAGATATGTATTATCTATACAGATTATATTTGAAATTAATGAAGATGCACTGATGGTTGCAGCAAAAACAGTCGGATATGTAGTTTGCAAATACTATGGGCTGATGTAGTCGTGGGGACTACACAAAGGGACAGATACCTGTCCCTTTGTCCTTCTAAAATTCCGGTTTAGTCCATTTCTGAATCCAAGCGACAATTTCCGCAAAAGATATATCCGGTTGTTCTGGATTGACGATCTGAACGCAAAAATCCGCTGCTGTTTTCGGATGGACTATTAATCTGTATTTATTTTGCCGTAAAAACATATATAGACACGCAAAAGCAGTTCGCTTGTTTGCATTATAAAAGCAATGATTTTTTAACAAACTTTCAAATAGAGCTGCAGCCTTTTCATAAATGGTAGGATAGGCATCTTCCCCAAATGCGCTTTGTTTTGGACGATGAACTGCACTACTTAAAAGACCTTTATCTTTAACACCTTGCTGTTCTTTCGGTGAATACAATCTTATTTGATGCATATTCAGAAAAATCACTTGATGTTCTGTTAAATATTTTATTTCTTCCATAGTTCCTACCGATCAACCAGGTTTTTAAAAGTTTGGTCGTATTCATTCATCATGTCGTTCATTTGCTCCAGGAATTCTGCATCAATTCCTTTTGGTAGCTTTAAATTTGTTTTTTTCTTAATGGTTACTTGACCATTGACTATTTCAAAACAAACTTCATCGCCTTGACTAATTCCAAGGTGTTCTAGCACTTCTTGTGGAAAAGTAACCCCTAAACGATTACCAATTTTCGTTACTTTTCTTTCCACTTCTCTCACCACCGCAGTCATAATGTTCCTCCTTACTATTAATATACACTTTCCAGTAAGCTTATAACCGTTAAACTGTATGTTAGGTGCTGATGTTATAAGTATAATAACATACTAACATTCATATTTGCTTTAACAAGTAGCGAGAATCCTATCAAATGACATCCCATTTCTTTTGATAAAAACAAATACTATATTTCATCTAAAACAGAAGTGGTGCAAGGCACCTGTCTCCTTCTTAAAAAATAAAGAACGACCCCAATTGACAGCCATAAAGATCCAGTCAAAATTCCCGATTTTCCAATCGGAATCAACAAGCCTAAACAAATCAGCAATGCTGAAGCAGGGATGACGGGATAAAACGGCGCATAGAATTGGGTTTCCTTCTCTTTTGAGTTCACTTTTTTTCTTGAAATGAAATATGCAATCAGTGTAAAGATAAAAGTGAAAAGGTATAAAAATCCTGTTGCGGTTACAGCAATGTTGATAGAACTTATAAATGTAAAGGCAATTTGGATGCTGACTCCAAGAACAATTGCCCAAACGGGCGTTTGGAAGCGGGCGTGAACATAAGCAAATTTTTTCGGTAATAAGCCATTTCTTCCCATCGCAAAAGCGGTTCTTGAAATCGTCAGGATAAAGGCGTTACAAGTTGCCGGCAAGGCCAAAACAATGACAATGCTAATTAAGATAGGGCCGGTTTTTCCTAAAAATTGCTGACTGGCTAAAGCAACAGGAACATCGGAAGCGCTAAACTCTTGCCAAGGCATAACGCCGATTGAGACAAACAAAAGCCCTAAATAGAGAACTAGAACGACGATGATAGAGGTGAAGATGGCTAAAGGAATGGTTTTCTTTGGATTTCGTATTTCCTCGCCTGAAGCAACAATCGCATCCCAACCGACAATTGAAAGAAATCCGACTAGTGCTGCTTCTGCTATTCCTGAAAAACCATAAGGAGAAAAAGGTTGAAAATACGATAAATCAACATGTTTCGCTCCCAAAATAACAAAGCCAATGAGTACAACAATCACGGTACATACGACGCCGACTTGAAATTTACCGCTGAATTGAATTCCTGCTATATTGACGGTTCCCAATCCAATGAGCAGAAGCACAGCACTTACCTTTGGTGGGGCGCCTGTCAGAGCGTTCAAATAATGACCAAAGCCTTGGGAAACGAAACTACTAGCAGCAAGCCAAGCTCCCCAGTATGACCAGCCCACGATCGTTCCAATAAATGACCCCATTGTTTCTCGTGCATATTCATACGAACCGCCAGCCCTTGGGTATCGTGAAGCCAATTCGCCATAGCACAGCCCCAGCAATATCGCGAGCAATGCGGCTAAAATAAACGAAATGATGACAGCGGGACCGGCTTTGCCTGTGGCTACTCCGCTGAGAACAAAAATTCCTGCTCCCACCATTGCGCCAACTCCAATCGAAGTTGCTTCTTTCCAGCCTAATGTTCTTTGTAACTGCATGTAGATGTCTCCTTTTTATCTAATCGATTGCCATTCCTCTTTTAGGGTAGCATGGTAAAATGGTTAGCATAAGAACCAATATAGAATGATTATTTAGGTACCAATTTTTGCGGAGGGGAAAGCGATGCTTTGGATTCCACTTGACCGTACACTGGATATTCCATTAAAAAGACAAGTGTATGAATACATACGAAGACTTATTTTACATGGGGAGCTGAAAGCGGGGGAAAAGCTGCCAGCTACTCGTGAATGTGCCGTCCAATTAGGAATTTCACGCAATGTCGTCCTTGAGGCGTTTGAACAATTGTTGGCAGAAGGTTATATCGTCGGCCAGCAGGGTTCTGGAACTTTTGTAGCGGAAGGGGCTTTTTTGAAAAAAAATCAGGCTAAGCTGTCCACATTGAAGGAAAGTTCACAAGAGAGTATGGAAGGAAAGGATGCCATTGACTTCCGATCAGGAATCCCAGCCTTGGACATGTTTCCGAGAAAGGATTGGGGAAAATTTTTAAAGGAAATATGCATAGACATTCCCGATTCTATATATGGCTATGGTCATCCGGAAGGACGGTTGGAATTGCGGAAAAGTCTCTCTCATTTTCTGAGAAGAACAAGGGGAGTAGATTGTCATGCAGAGCAAATTGTTATTACATCAGGTGCAACGCAAGCCTTTTCTTTGATAACAAAGCTTTTGCTTTCCGAAGGTGATGAGGTTGTAATCGAGGATCCGATCACAAAGGAAATTCAAACAATTTTTGCATCAACTGGGGCAGCACTTGTCCCGATGCCAGTTGATGAACAAGGGATCAGAACAGATTTGCTTCCAACTGGGAAAAATACAAAAATTATTTTTGTCACTCCATCGCATCAGTTTCCGTTAGGCAGTATTCTTCCGATCCAACGGAGGATTCAGCTCATCCAGTTTGCCAGAGCGAACAATTGCTATATTGTGGAGGATGATTACGATAGTGAATTTCGTTATGATGGTGAACCAATCAGCTCCCTTCAAGGGTTGGATTGTGAAAAAGTCATTTATGTCGGAACCTTTAGTAAGAATCTTTCTCCTGCCTTACGAATGGGTTATGTAGTTCTCCCGCAATCTCTTATTGAGCGATGCAGGAATTTGAAATGGTTTCATGATCTGCATAATCCTTCGCTTAATCAAATGGTTCTCGCCCGCTTTATTGAAGAAGGACTGTTGGAACGCCATATTCGTAAAATGAGAAAAGTTTATATGAGGCGGCGGGAAATTTTAAGAAAAGCTTTGGCTCAGGAGTTTGAAGATGCAGTGAAAATTTCCGGCGATTCGACGGGATTGCACCTGATTGCTGAATTCCCGGAGGTCGTTTTTACAGAGGAAGTAATTGAAGACTCTATCAAAATCAGGTAAAAGTTTATCCGGTAGAGCATCATGCCATTCATAAAGGACGCCATCTAAATAAAGTGATTCTTGGTTATGGGAATGTTAGTGAAGAAAAAATCAAACAAGGGGTTTGCCGAATGGGGGAAATACGGATAAATGGGTAAAATTCGCGGATAAATAGGAGATTTCCGCGGATAAATAGATAAGTTCCACGGATATGTTCGCAAATTCCACGGATAAATGGGTAAAATTCACGGATAAGCGTGAACCATTGTTGATGGGAGGAAAGATTGAATCAAACAGAAGTCGAAATTACATATATTTGGGAAAAAGTCGTTCCAAATGGTGGAAATACGGATAAATAGATAAAATCCGCGGATAAATAGAAAATTTCCGCGGATAAATAGATAAATTTCACGGATAAGTTCGCAAATTCCACGGATAAATGGATAAATTCCGCGGATAAGCGGGAATCATGCGTAGGGATTCTTTAAAACCTGGCTCATTTGTGGTTTTTTAATTAAAAATCACAAATGGTGCATACATAATCAATATTTTTAATTATTTTATAATATTCAAAATATTGTTTATATGGTATAGTATGAATAATAGAAAAATAGTTAGGGTGATAAGATGGAAACATTGTATGATAAATTACCGGTAGAAGTCCTAGCTCAATTCTTTTTTTATATTAATAAAAACATTGATGATGGACTTTTAACAGAAGCAATGTATTATGAGGTAGACTTAATCGTAAAAGCATTAGAGAAACAGGGGAAAACGATTGGGGATCTCGATGTACCTCTTGAAGAATGTGTTAATATATGACTTTATTGTAAACGCCCTCAAACGGGTAGGAGACTGAATCATATGACGGTTCGGTTTTTTTCTTTTAGAGAAACTGAAACGGTAATTGACATAAAAGAGTAAATGGATTAAAATTTATTTTGGATTTGAGGTATTTTGCGAATAAATATATTTTTTGGATAAATATCTCGAACCTGAGATAACCTGATTTACTGTTCGTTCTGAAAAATGGAAAAGTGACAGAGCCGGTGTAGCGTGATTGAAAAGCAAACCAATAATCGGTAAAAGAGCAAATCAATCTTAGATTGGCTCTTTTTTTAGTGGTGATTCTCATGTTTACAGAAATATATTTTTGGTAAAAGTTTTTATAAAAAGGTATTTACATTGAAGTCAAGGTATTATAAAATAACGATGAAATCCGATAGGGTTAGTGAGAAATAAAAAGGGGGACAAGTATGAAACTTTCAACGAAGATTACAGCAAGTTTGATCCTCGGTATTTTATTTGGAGCCGTATTAAATGCGTTCATACCAGGTGTGGTTCCTGTTTTGGATAAATATGTTCTATTACCGGTGGGCAAAGGATTTTTAAGGCTTATTCAGTTTGTGGTGGTACCAATCGTATTTACTTCTCTGATTATGGGGTTTTCAGGAATCAAAAATACGGAAAAAGTTGGTCGGTTGACAGGAAAATTGCTGTTTTTATATCTTGCGACCAATTTTGTTGCATTAGTAATCGGCATTGCC
>JAKACS010000035.1 GCA_021821235.1 Bacillota bacterium | reverse complement strand
TCCTGTTCACTTGTAAGCAATGCCTGCCTAAGATGCCTGCTCTCGGTTTGAGAGGCAAGAATTTTCGTTGCATTCACAACCGTAACGCCCGCTTTTATCAATGTGGCAAACTGCCTTATATAGATGACAAAATGCTGAAGTTTTACAGGATTACCAATCGAAATATCTTTCGTTAGGAATGTTTCCGGAACTTCCGCAATTTCAATAATCCGGATCCCTTCTTCGTTCAGCTTGAGCATTGCTTCACGCTTGGATCCTGCATTAACAGTTCCTTGCCGCTTTCCACGCTTATCGCGACCCATATATTTAAATCTGGCCATCTTAAATATATTTCTCCTGCAAGTAAGGAAGCGCAATTTCTTTTTGAATAGAACCCCGATCAATCAGCTCTTTAATACTCATCTCAAGCGTATGCATTCCCTTAGAACGGGAAGCTTGCATAATGCTGACAATTTGATGGATTTTTTCATTGCGGATCAGATTGGCAATTGCAGAGTTGTTGATCATGATTTCGGTCGCCGCTTTCCTCCCGCTCCGATCGATCGTTGCAAATAAGCGCTGAGAAATAATGCCAACTAAAACTGAAGCTAGCTGAATGCGTATTTGCGGCTGCTGTGCCGGTGAAAATACGTCAATTATGCGGTTGATCGTCGCCGGAGCGCTCGATGTATGCAGCGTTCCCAAAACAAGATGGCCTGTTTCTGCCGCTGTGATCGCCGTTTGGATCGTTTCTAAATCACGCATCTCCCCGACGAGAATCACATCAGGATCCTGGCGAAGCGCTGCGCGCAATCCATTGGCAAAATTCCTTGTGTCAAACCCGACCTCCCGCTGATCAATAACGCAGCTTCCATGCTTATGAAGGTATTCAATTGGATCCTCAAGCGTAATCACATGATTGTGCATATGCTGATTCATATAATGAATCATTGCCGCAAGGGTCGTTGATTTCCCACTTCCCGTTGGCCCGGTAACCAAAACCAAGCCGTGCGGTTTTTCAATCATTTTTGTTAAAATATTAGGCAATTCCAATTCTTCCAATGTTGGAATCTTTGAAGGGACAATCCGGATCGCCATTGACACACATGTCCGCTGATGGTATGTATTGACGCGAAAGCGCGAAACCCCGGGAATTCCGTAGGAAAAATCAAGCTCGCCTTTTTCTTTCAATACATCCCACATCTGGATAGGGACGATGGCTTTTGCCATTCCCTCTGTATCAGCTGGTGTCAACAAGTCCTTTCCATAGCGTTTCAATTCGCCATTGATGCGCATGACAGGAGGCACGCCAACCGTTAAATGAATATCCGAAGCCTTTAATTCAAAAGCGGCCTGCAGTAAATAATCAATTTTTTCTTTCATCTATTTGGCACTCCTACTCTAAAATGGCTACACGCAGTACTTCTTCCGTCGTCGTCAGCCCTTGTTTGACCTTTAATAATCCATCATCCAATAAAAAAATCGTTTTATTTTTAATCCCCAGTTCCCTTAATTTTTGAAAACTTTCACCATTCATGATCATGCGCCGCATATCATCGTTTACAACAAGAACTTCATGAAGAGCAATTCTTCCTTTGTACCCGGTCATATTACAGGAAGTGCAGCCTTTTCCGCGAATTACTTGATCAAGCGTTATTCCACGCTTTGAAAAAATCTCCACTTCCCGCTTTGATGGTTCATGAATTTCCGCACAATCGCGGCAAACTTTGCGAACAAGCCGCTGAGAAACCACTCCGCTTAAGGATGCAGCAAGAAGAAAAGGTTCAACTCCCATATCGAGAAGTCTTGTGACAGTCCCTAACGAATCGTTTGTATGCAAAGTGCTAAGTACAAGATGGCCCGTTAAAGAGGCGCGAATTGCCACCTCAACCGTTTCTTTATCACGGATTTCACCGACCATGATAATATTCGGATCCTGCCTGAGAATCGAGCGCAGGCCAGCGGCAAAAGTCATTCCTACTTGTTGATTGACTTGTATTTGGTTAATTCCTTCAATCTGATATTCTACCGGATCTTCAATTGTAATGATGTTTACTTTTTCGCTGTTAAGTTTATTCAACGCTGCATAAAGGGTCGATGACTTCCCCGACCCGGTTGGCCCGGTGATTAAAACCATTCCCATCGGTTTTGTAATCAACTCTGTAAATCTCTTAAAATTGAGTGAGTTAAACCCTAACTTGGTAATGTCGTTTAAGGTTGTTCCCATATCGAGTAGCCGCATGACAATTTTTTCGCCAAAGACAGTTGGCATGGTAGACACCCTTAAATCAACCGGGTGAAAATCGAGATTGATTTTAATCCGGCCATCCTGTGGAATCCGGTGTTCCGTGATATCTAAGTTGGCAATGATTTTAATCCGGGCAGTCAGCATACTTTGCATATGCCGCGGCAAAACCCGCTCATTTCGAAGAATGCCGTCTACACGATAGCGAATCACGATTTTTGTCTCCTGGGGATCAATATGAATATCACTTGCCCGCTGAACAACCGCATTGCTCATAATTTGATTAACAAGTTTCACAATCGGCGAATTCTGATCAGATACATCTTCAACATCATTATTTTCCGACTGTCCCAGTTCGCCAAGCAATTCTTCAAACCCTTCATTTACATCGTAATATCTCGTAATAGAACGCAAAATATCGTCTTTTGTTGCAATCGCTGCTTCAATTTGAAAACCAGTCGACAGCCTCAGATCGTCAATTACAAAAAAATCCATTGGGTCAGCCATTGCCACAAACAAACGGTTGCCGTCTTTTTTTAACGGAATAATTAAATTTCGCCTTGCTTCTTCTTTCGGGATGAGCGAAAACAGCTTTGTATCAAATGGGTAACGATATAAGCTAATGTGAGGAATCCCAAGCTGAAACTCCAGTACCTCAATCAATTGCTGTTCGGTAATATACCCTCTCATCAACAATGCATCACCAAGACGCTGCTCTGCAGGCTTCTCTTTTAAAGTAGACTGAAGTTGCTCCTCTGTGATCAGGCCAGCATCTACCAATAAATCACCTAATCGTTTTCGGGTTTGTTTCATTGTTCCACCCCCTTACTTGTTGTCATTATTTGGGCTGCTCAGCCGGTTTTCCGAAAAGGTCGCTTGCGTTTGTATTGGAAGACGAAGCTTGATAGGCAGAATCGGCCTGCGAACCATTTTCTACCGCTCTCGGTTGTTCTGATCCTAACTGCTGCTTTTGACCTTCCGGCGCATTCGCAGGCTGGCCAGTAGCAGCAGGATCGGTTGCAGCCAGGGACGACGAAGATGCCGGAGTTAAAAGCGAATGAATCTCAATGCGGTAAACAGGCGCGTAATAATCTTCTGCAACGAGCTTGGATTTGGTTTGCACGTCATTTTGGTATGTATCCCTATACAACCTAACCATTCGGCCATTTTCACCGGCAACGGCAATTTTCTTCTTTCCTTGTTCCAATAGTGGGCTGTATTGGACGATTGTTTTTGGTTTATACGTTTGCACTTCACTTATGCGAATCTTGTATTGTTCCGCTAATGGCGCACCCATGAGCACCGCGCTTAAGACTCCTTGAGTGAGTTGAAATTCCAACGTGTATGATGTGCTGTTTGAATTATAAAATGACAAATCAAGGTTTTGATCTGCGCTCACTTTCGTTTCATATCCGATTTTCGCAAACGCGGGCAGATGGCTACTGATATTGCGCTCTTCAACTGTAAAATTCGTTGGCAAAATGGTTTGATATATTAATGATCCGATCATACTGAGCGCTTCGCTGCTGACCTCATGCTCCAAATTCTCTTTTTTTAAAAAACCTAATAACGAAAATGTTGATTTTGCTTCCAGTTTGATTTTCGGATGATTTTTAATTAGAATCTGGGCAGCTGCCGGCAGCTGCCAGGCGCGAATAGAAGCATTGCTAATAACGGCTGGGATTTCCGCTTTTGTCTCTGCCGTTTTCGCATCTACAGGGTTCTTCCCATTTTGGACTGCAGTTTTGGAGAAAGAAGCGGCGGTCAATGCCGCTTCTTTATCAACCCCAACTGCTTTCGGGCCGAAATAGGCCGAGCTAAAGATGATCGCTGTGCTGCCAAAAATGGCGAAAAACAATTTTAGCAACTGAACGTTTCTTCCCATGCTATTTGCCTCCATCACTGTCAACCGTCACCAATGGAATTTCACTCTTTTGCTTGAACACCGAATCCGATTGTTCCTTGTCCAGGGAGTCGATGCCACTTTCCGCCCTTGCTGCCAGCAATTCTTCAATATCGGCCAAATAGTTTGTTTCGAGTTCAGACATCTTGACAGCCTCTTCCTCTTTAACATACTGATTTCGCAACATCTGTGCAAGATCATCCTCAAGATCATCCTTGAGATCAAGCTCAGCAATTGAATGGTCAAAACCGAAAGATATAGGAGCCAAATCCGGAAACTGTTCAGATTCGTTTCGCTCCTCGACTTCAACAAGGAGTGGTTTCTGGTCTTCCTCAAAAAAACCGGAACCTTCAAAGCGGTTACTTTTTTTGTATACTACTTGATGCAAACGGCTATCAAACAGGTATGCAATCGAAAAGGCAAGCAGAAAAAGGAGAACAAAAGTTAGCCAAAACGGAAAAGAAACAGTAGCAACAAGCCCTGCCATTGCCAAAAGGAATGCGGAAAAAGCTGCGAGTGCTTTTCCAGATTTACTCAAGCCAAGCGGCAGAACAGCCAAAATCACGCTGACCAAAAGAACAGAACTAAAGACCCATACGGCACGCACCACTTTCTTCCTCCTTTTTCTGCATCCTTCTGCAAAAATATCGAAAAGATGATTCATTCATCCTAAAAAAAACAAAATTCTTCTCTTCGATATTGTATAATAATTTTAGCTAGTTTAAAAGAATTTACAAAATCATTCATGCCAAATAAGTGTGGTGGGAAATTGAGAATCTACAAGCAGAGCTCCAATCAAAGCGGCTTCTCGATTATTGAAGTTTTAGTGTCTATTTTAATGATTTCGATTCTTTTCACCATTATTGGTGCCTATTTCGTTAACAGCTACCAGCAATCAACTATACTATCAAAAAACTACTCAGCCGTTCAGCTTGCCGAGAGCCTATTAAACTCCTATAAAATTAGAAGCTTTCAGGATCTCGTTCCAAAGGTAGGAACAAGCGAAAAAGTAGATATTCGCAGCCAGCTGCAAATAGATCCTTCTTTCGATTACGGCCTTTATTCAGCTCAAGTCGAGTTTGAAAAACATCCTGACCCGCAGTTGCAAAACCGGCTGATTGTCATTAGAGTGACCGTTTTTTCTGAAGTAAATGGAATAAAAAAACAAACTTCATTGGAAGGGTATAAACGAAATGAAGAAAATTGATCAAAAGGGGCTCACTTTAGTAGAATTATTGGCTGTAATCGCCCTTTCTTCTATTATTCTTACTGTCGGATACTCGATCCTGTTTTCAATGATGAAATCCGCTGAGCAATCGGCGGTGCAAACAAAGCTACGCAATGAATCTATTTTGATTACCCAACAATTCGATCAGGCAATGTTGAATAGCAACTCGGTTGAAATTGCTAGTACGCCGAATGCAGACGGTACATTTCAATCCTTTCATGCCATTGATCGGCGAATCAACGAGGAACAGCCGGA
Source organism: Bacillota bacterium (assembly GCA_021821235.1). Next base: position 6,296 of record JAKACS010000035.1, on the reverse strand, counting down.
TCAGGTGAAAACGCTCGTGATCTCTTTTGAAATTACCGCAGATGGAACATTATTGATTAACAATAAGCAAATAAATTCAGACGGTTATTCCCTTAAAAAGACAAGGTTTAAGCAAGCAAACGGAAATTTGCAAGTTTACTATGCAATCGAGGAGCTCAAAACCCATAAACAATTTACATTTTTTAAGCTTTATCAATTACAAGGCGAGTGATAGCAGTGCTGAAATACATGAAACAAAATAGCGGTTATTCATTGCTTTCCGTTTTGGTGATTTTTACGATAGTCAGCTTGATCGGTTTAACGCTGCTGGGGCTGACGGCAAACTCTTTAAAATTTGTAAGTGTCAGCAAAACATCTATCGAGGATCGGGCATCCGCTGAAATGGCAATTGATGAAGCAATGGCGAAAATTGATAATCTGATTGCCGCGATCAATACAGAAATCAGCAATAGCCAAATACCGCTTGACTCTATTAAAGCCAGAGTGCAATCCTCGTTGGATCAAATCAATAGCAGTGGAGTGCACCCGTTTACGATTACTCATTCGGCAAAAAACAATAATGCGGACGGACTATTTGTTGAATATGTTGTGATAAAAGCTCCGATTGGAAAGTCAGGAAAATCGATTACGAAGACGATCAATTTATCCACCATTTCTGAAGTTTTTAACTATACAGTCGTCACACCAGGAGACTTAAGCCTTTATGGTGCGCCTTATATTGAGGGAAATGTCTTAGTTGGAGGCAATATAAAAAATTTTAATTTCCTTGGAATCCCTTCTATAAAGGGAAATTTAATGGTAAAAGGAAACTATTATGCTGGTTATTTAGGATTAGCAGAATATCTCCCTACTAAAGACAACCTGAAAAAATATTTTTCAATACCACCTGTTACTCAACAGTGGCAGGAAACTGAAGTTCCCACAATTGATGTCATCCATGCAATTGAGGCGAAACAAAGTCCGTTAAAAGCTTCGCGGGTAATTTCCAAATTAAAGGAAATCAATCGATACCCGAACGAAACGGGTTATCTTGTGGATTCAGATGTAACGATTAAAAAAAATGAGTCGTACACGATTAACGGAAATCTTGTGGTGAAAGACAATTTGAAAATGGAAAATGGAAGCTCGCTAAAAATTAATGGTTCGATCATGGTTTACGGTTCGGCTGATTTATCCGGGACATTGGAAATGGCTGAAAATAACTATTTATATATCAATCATCAGGCAGTATTGTCAAATCTCAACCTAAAAGGATCCATTTATGTAAATGATACTGCCAATATTAATGACAACAACGATAGTAATGGAACCATTTATGTACGCAACGATGTCTATTTGAAAGATTTTTCCGCCAATACCGGTCGACAAACATTGATTGTCGCTTCCGACGGCCCCATCAATTTGTTTTTTTACACTATTTATGGAAGTGATCCAAAAGTTTTAAACGCCTTTTTCTATACTAATTCTTCATTGAATCTACTGGGATTTATTTCTAACATTAAGATTGTCGGTGGAATTTATGGCAATCCCATCAATTTAGCAGCACTCAATGATAACAATTCAAGACTGTCGATTCAGTACAACCAAGATATGTTTAACTATTTACCATTGGGAATTCCCACTGGCGCTAAAATCACCATCAAAGAATTAAATACTATTTATGGTGAATAATTTTGCAGGAGAGGATAAAAACCTCTCCTTTTTGTGAAGTAATTTTTTTATTTTTGCCAAAGATTTCGCAAAAATGGTTTTACAAGTGAAATAAAGTAAAGTGAACCTGTAATGACGAGAAGATCATTTTTTCCGATCTGCTCAATTTTTTCCATAATTGCCGATTGCCAGTCTTCATTTGCTACATTTTTGGGCGATTTGCTGCTTAAAGCCCATAAATCGGCAGCAGTTGAAGCCCTTGGAAACTCAAATGAAACAAAAACAAGTTGTTCAGCACGCTGTTCAAGATTTTCAATCATTTTATCCAGCTTTTTATCCTGTAATGCCGTAAAAATGAAGTGGAGCTTTCGATTTTGAAAACGGCTGGTTAGCTCTTGAACAAGTGCCTGAATCCCTTCATCATTATGGGCACCGTCTACAATCACGAGCGGTTCCGTTGAAACAATCTCAAAACGGCCTGGCCAATACGCCATTTTTAAACCGTCCCTAACATCCTTCTCGGCAAGGGAAAAGAAATCTAAACGGTTTAAATAGTCTGCTGCCATAACCGCAAGAGAGGCGTTTTCTGTCTGGTGGGCACCAATCATGCTGATTTCTAAATTATCCCATTTTTTATACGAGCATTGCAAAGTAAATCTTTCCCCATGATCAAGTGCTGAATGGGAACAGATCGAAAAGTCACGATTTAACAGAAAAAGCGGAGCATCCATTTCAACAGCTTTTTCTTTGATCACCTTTCTGGCATCCGCCTGCTGAACAGCCGAAAATACCGGGGTTGCCTTTTTGATAATTCCCGCTTTTTCAAGAGCGATTTCCGAATAGGAATTACCGAGAATCGCCGTGTGATCTAGACCAATATTGGTAATGATTGAAAGTAGCGGCTTGATTATATTAGTTGAATCCAATCTACCGCCAAGACCGACTTCATAAATAACGATATCTACAGGATGAACATTGGCAAAATAGTAAAAAGACATGGCTGTTATCACTTCAAACTCTGTCGGCGCGCCAAGCTCCGTTTTTTCGAGGTCATCTGCCAATGGTAGGATCACATTTGTTAAGCTAACGAGCTCTTCATCACTAATCGGTTTGCCATCCACACTAATTCGTTCATTGAATTGTTCGATATATGGTGATGTAAATGTTCCGACGGTGTATCCTCCGGCCTGAAGCATCGACCGCAAAAAGGTGACGGTTGAGCCTTTGCCATTTGTCCCGCCAATATGGACGGTCTTAAGCAACTTTTCTGGGTATCCTAATTTCTCCATCATCCATTCCATTCGTTTCAAGCCTGGTTTTATGCCAAGTTTTAACCTGGCATGGATCCAGTCCAATGCCTCTTGATAGGTTGTAACCATGTTCGCATCTCCCAACATCTTTAAAGGTAAAGACGAACCCATTACTGGATTCGCCTGCTTGTTCATGACCCCTTTAATTCCTTGATCCTTGCTTCTACAATTGATCGCTTTTCGATATAATCTTTTTCCTTTGCCCGTTCTTCGGCAATAACAGTTTCCGGTGCTTTTTTCATAAAGCCTTCATTGCCCAATTTCTTTTGGACTCTTTCAACTTCTTTATTCAGTTTCTCCATTTCTTTTTCAAGCCGGACAATTTCTTCTTCAATATTAATCAGCCCTGCAAGCGGCAGTATAATCTCCAGTCCTGTGACAACGGCTGTCATTGCTTTTTCAGGTGTCTCAATATCAATACCGAGCAAAAGTTCTGCCGGGTTGCAGAAGCGCTCAATATAGGAGCGGTTTTTCTCAATAATTGAAAGCGTTTCTTTGTCCTTTGCCTTTACAAGCATTTTGATTTTCTTGCTCATCGGCGTGTTTACTTCAGCACGAATGTTGCGAACCGCGCGAATTGTTTCCATTAAAAGCTTCATTTCAATTACAGCCTGTTCATCGGTCCATTCAGCATTTGCTTCTGGCCATTTTGCCGTTGTAATTGATTCACCTTCGTGCGGCAGGTTCTGCCAGATTTCTTCCGTAATAAACGGCATAAACGGATGAAGCAATCGCATCGTGTTGTCTAGCACATAGGCAAGAATCGAACGGGTCGCAACCTTTGCGTTTTCATCTTCCCCATATAAAGGCAGCTTCGCCATTTCGATATACCAGTCACAGAAATCATCCCAAATAAAGTTGTAAAGAGCACGGCCAACCTCACCAAACTCGTATTTTGCCGATAATCTTGTGACCGTGTCAATTGTCTCATTCAGCCGAGTTAAAATCCATTTATCTGCAACCGATTTTTCACCTGTTAAATCGATGTTCGCGAATTCAAGCCCAGCCATATTCATTAAAGCAAACCGGGATGCATTCCAAATTTTATTGGCAAAATTCCAAGTAGCTTCGACTCTCTCGGTGCTAAAGCGCAAATCCTGCCCTGGCGAACTTCCCGTGGATAGGAAATAACGAAGCGCATCAGCGCCATACTGATCGATGACATCCATTGGATCGACACCGTTTCCGAGAGATTTGCTCATTTTTCTTCCTTGGGCATCGCGGACAAGTCCGTGTATAAGAACATCTTTAAATGGGCGGCTATCAGTAAATTCAAGACTTTGGAAAATCATCCGTGAAACCCAGAAAAAGATGATATCATAGCCGGTTACAAGGGCATCGGTTGGGAAATAGCGCTTGAAATCAGCTGCATCTTGATTTGGCCAGCCCAGAGTTGAGAACGGCCATAAGGCTGAACTAAACCATGTATCCAATACATCTTTATCTTGTTCCCAATTTTCAATGTCTGCCGGCGGCTTATGATCAACATAAACCTCACCTGTTTCTTTATGGTACCAAGCAGGAATACGGTGACCCCACCAAAGCTGGCGGGAAATACACCAATCGCGGATATTTTCCATCCAATGTAAATACGTTTTTTCAAATCGTTCTGGAACAAAGTTAACTTTTTCCGCTTCTATTCGCTTTTGTAACTCAATCGCTTGATCTGCGAGCGGCTTCATTTTTACAAACCATTGCGTGGATAAATACGGTTCAACGACTGCCCCGCTTCGTTCTGAATGACCGACAGAGTGCAGATGATCTTCAATTTTGAAAAGAACGCCCTGCTCTTGTAAGTCTTTCACAATTTGCTTGCGACACTCAAAACGGTCAAGTCCTTGATACTTGCCGGCCTTCTCATTCATCGTTCCGTCTTCGTTCATGACGAGAATTCGCTCAAGCTGATGGCGGTTGCCGATTTCAAAATCATTCGGATCATGGGCTGGTGTTATTTTAACAGCGCCTGAACCGAATTCCATCTCAACATAATCGTCGCCAACAATCGGAATCTTGCGTCCGACAATTGGGAGGATGACCGTTTTTCCGATTAAATGCTTGTACCGTTCATCATCCGGGTGAACGGCTACAGCGGTATCACCAAGCATCGTTTCCGGGCGGGTTGTTGCAATTTCAATCGAACCAGAACCGTCTGCCAGCGGATAGCGCATATGGTAAAATGCACCTTGAACATCCTTATAGATGACTTCAATATCGGATAGGGCGGTTTTAGTTGAAGGATCCCAGTTGATAATATATTCACCACGGTAAATCAGCCCTTTTTTGTATAAAGAAACGAACACTTCTCTAACCGCGGCAGACAGTCCTTCATCAAGGGTAAAGCGCTCTCGGCTGTAGTCAAGGCCGAGACCTAGCTTTGCCCACTGCTTGCGGATATGATCAGCGTATTCTTCTTTCCACTTCCACGTTTCTTCCACAAATTTTTCCCGACCCAAATCATAGCGGCTTTTCCCTTCTTCACGCAGCTTTTGCTCCACCTTTGCCTGAGTGGCAATCCCAGCATGGTCCATGCCAGGAAGCCAAAGGACATCATAGCCTTGCATCCGTTTCATACGAGTAATAATATCTTGCAGGGTCGTATCCCAAGCATGACCTAAATGCAGTTTCCCGGTAACGTTTGGCGGCGGAATGACAACGGTGTACGGTTGTTTCGTTGCATCGTCTTTTGCTTCGAAAAATTTGCCATTCACCCACCAATCGTAGCGCCCTTTTTCAATTGATTGCGGATCATATTTGGTCGGCATCGAACGATCATTTGTATCCATTTATTATCCTCCTTCAGTTTTTGAACATGAAAAAACCCCATCGCCGTAAAAGGACGAATGGAGTTTGCTTCGCGGTACCACCTTTTTTCCAATCGAAAAACGATTGGCTCTTCCAAGAATAACGGACGTCATCCGTCTTTCACTACTGAGAACTTGTTCCTTTCGCAAAAGAAGCTCAAGGGCGACTTTCCAATGGCCTGCATAGGAACCCTTGCAGAAACTGGTTTCCCTCTCTTTAAGCAGGTGAACATTGTACTCTTCCCTGTCTTTGCTTATGTATACATTTATATCATTATACTACCGAAAAAAGGGGAATGCCGTCAATAATGATAACCAATTTTTTATCTTTTATACGAAGATCAACAAAAATGCAATAAACTTTTTAAAAAATAAAAGCACTCAGGCAATGCGTAACTGGATAGCTTGATAATTTTAGGGATTACACACAGGAGATTGAATATACATAGACTAATAGCATCGAAGAAGGGAAGAGGTGTTTAGTGATGAAAAAACGATTTAATCGCTATATGTTGCCGCCGTGGATGCGGGAGTT
>JAKACS010000034.1 GCA_021821235.1 Bacillota bacterium | reverse complement strand
TATGGTGAAGGTTACTTCCGCCTTTCTTACGCCTCCTCAATGGCTGTATTGCAAGAAGCCCTTGACCGGATCGAAATTTATCTTGCCCGCGAGCATGGAATAAAAAGGAAAAACAGATTTTAAAAAATAGACGAAAAAAAAGCCTGATGCCCCGGTCGTTCCGGAGAAAACATCAGGCTTTTTATTATCGTATGGCTGTTACTGGCCTTTATATTTCCCGTTGTTTTTTGCTGCTTTTTCTTTTTTTGCCTTATCTTTGTGAATTTTATTGGTAGCTGCTGAACCAAATTCGTGAGCAAATTCCTGGTTAATTACCGCAGAATCAAAGCCTTTTTTATTTTTCTGCTGCGGGTCATTCTTTTTTGTTTTTTTGACCATCTTCATTCCTCCCTTTAAACAGTACAGTTTAGTTTCGTGTTTTAAGCGAGAAATTATACATGTGCCTATCCCATTTTTCTCAAAAATCGCACTTCGCGATACCCCTCTTGAAAATCGGTGGTAAACAGGCTGATTTCGACATAGCTGCCGCACAAATCATTTAATACTGCTTCCAGCTCCCTTGGCGACTTTGGTTTTTCATAGCCTAATCGTTTAATTTCATTCATTAAAATTCGAAAACCGCCATCTGTTTCAATATGACTGAACTTGGTTGGCAAGGCTCCTTTCACATCGTTGATTAGCACCAAATCCCAACGGATCGGCCTCAAGCCATTTTTCGTTTTTTCACGGTAAAATCCTTCAATCCGTACCAAATAGCGGCCATCTTCGAGATCATAAAATTTTTCCTTCACGTCATCGAACAACCCCATCGTATCGCCTCCTATGGTACATTTTTATTTACAGCTTAGGTTATTTAGAAGAAGAAAAGGAGGAAAACCTTTTGGTTTTCCTCCTTTTCTTCTTGACTTATTTCCAATATTTATAAATCACTTGAGTCCCGCTGTTTTCTTCACCTTTTTCTGCCAGCTGATCATACAAAGATTTTGCCAGCTGCAAACCTGGGGCATCCATCCCCATTAACGCTGCTTCATCAATGGCGATCTTCATGTCTTTAATAAAATGCTTGATATAAAACCCGGGCGCAAAATCCTGCTTCAACATTCTTGGCGCCAGATTGCTCAACGACCAGCTCCCGGCTGCCCCTTTCGTGATGCTTTTCAGAACAGTTTCAGGATCAAGACCCGCTTTTTCCGCATAGACGATCGCTTCGGCAACACCAATCATATTGGATGCGATTGCAATTTGATTGCACATCTTTGTATGCTGGCCTGAACCCGCTTTGCCTTGGTATGCAATATTTGTTCCAAGTTTTTCAAGCAGTGGATATACATAGTCAAAATCAGCCATTTCACCGCCGACCATGATCGATAATCTTGCTTCCTGAGCTCCGATGTCACCGCCTGATACTGGAGCATCAAGTGCATGGATTCCGGCTTTTTTTGCTTCTTGGTAAATTCGCATCGCCAGCGTCGGCGACGATGTTGTCATATCGATAAAGAAACTGCCCGCCTTGCCATTTGGAATTAATCCATTTTCACCAAGATATACTTCTTCGACGTCTTTTGGGTAGCCGACAATGGTAAAAACAATATTGGCGCCCGCTGCGATTTCTTTCGGAGAGGAAGCCCATTTAGCACCTTGTGCCAGCAATTCCTCAGCTTTCTCCTTTGTCCTCGTATAAACGTACACTGGAAAGCCAGCCTTCACTAAATGGCTTGCCATGCTTTTTCCCATCACACCTGTTCCAATAAATCCAATCACAGTATTTTCCGGTGTTACCACAGATCTTCCCCCTGCTCTATCATGCAGCCTACTCATTCGGCCGCAAGTTTTCTTAATTTCATTACAATACATCATTTCATTTTCAATACTGCTCTTAACTTTTGCCAAACGCCGTTATAAGGCTAAATAAAGAGAAGGTTAAATTGATTTTATCATACCGCCATCCACTAAAAAGGAGCTGCCTGTCATATATGTATTGGCATCTGAAAGTAAAAAGACAGCCACCCTTGCAAATTCTTCCGGCGTTCCATACCGCTTTAGCGGAATAAATGCTTTCATTTGTTGTTCGATTGTTTGCCTGTCCACTCTTTGTTTCTCTGCATTTACTTGGTCTAAATGGGCTACACGGTCTGTAGCGATTCTTCCTGGGGCAATCGTATTGACCAATATATTAAAGGGGGCAAGTTCCGCAGCCAATGTTTTCGAAAGGCCGACAATTCCTGTCCTAAATGTATTGGATAGAATCAAACCAGGGATCGGTTCCTTTATGGAAGAGGATGCAATATTAACAATTTTCCCTCCTTGTTTTTTTAAAAACGGCAGGGCTTCGCGAGTCAAGCGAACATAAGACAGTAAATTCAATTCAAAAGCAGATTGCCAATCTACATCCGTTAAATCAGTAAAAGAGCCCGCAGGCGGACCGCCGGCATTGTTGACAAGTAGCTCGATACCGCCGAATGTTTCGACTGTTTTGCTTACAAGCTGTTTGATGTCTTCCGTTTTCGTAATATCAGCTTGCAAATAAGCTACCTTACCTGCCCCAATTGCTTCCAATTTGTTTGCTTTTTGGTTTAATTTTTCCTCAACGCGGCCAGAGATCATCACGTTGGCACCTTCAATTACAAGCTGCTCGGCAATCGCATAGCCCAGGCCTTGGCTGGATGCTGCAACCAGTGCTGTTTTACCCGTTAAATTCAATTCCATTTCGATTTCCCCCTCACATGTGTCAAGATCTTCTTTATTATACTAAATAATCGAAAAATTTTTCATATAAAAAGGACAGATCCAGTGAACGGATCTGCCTTTTTGACTAAAATGTATATGCCATGTCTCTTGCACGGGCAATGGCATTTGCTTTGATTTCTTCTGCCTTTTCAGGGAAGGCATTATGGCCTTCAACAAACAAGCCTTCAATGCTTGGTACACCAAAGAAGTTCATCATCACGCTGATATAGCGATGACCCATTTCCATTTCTGCTGCAGGGCCTTCGGAATAAATTCCACCGCGCGCCTGAATATGCAATACTTTCTTATCCGTCAAAAGTCCGACTGGCCCCTGTTCGGTGTATTTAAAGGTTTTGCCGGCAACTGCAATAGAATCAAAATATGCTTTCACCACTGGCGGGAATGAGAAGTTCCACAGCGGTGTTACAAACACATATTTGTCGCCAGCAATAAACTGCTCGCTTAATTCAGCTAAGCGGCCAACTTTTGCTTGTTCTTCGGCTGAAAGGGTTTCAATCGCGTGACCAGAGTGAAGCTTTCCCCAGCCGCTGAATACATCTGCATCAATTTGCGGGATATTTTCATTATATAGGTCAATATGAACGATTTCATCACTTGGATTTACTTCTTTATACGTATCCAAGAATGCTTTTCCGACAGCCATGCTGTATGATTGACTTTCGTCGTGGGGATGTGCTGTAATGTACAATACTTTTGCCATTTAAAACTTCACCTTTCTTTGTGTAAATGATTACAGTTTAGTTTGAATCAAAAATAATCAATCTATCCAAAAACTATTATCTCAGCTTAAATTATTTTTAATTCAAAACAAATTATAAAAAAAAGAAATCTTTCTGTCAACCAATTTGACTTCGCAGCTAAAAGTAAATCTCGATTACATGGTTACAGTGATTTTTGATCTATGAAGATCGGAGCAGAAGGCAATAAAAAAAATCCGACCGTTTCAACAGCCGGAAAAATTAGGGGGAAACTGAGAATGTTTGCACCTTCAATGTGCTTATTTATTCATTACCCCAATTGCAAACTTTTAAACCATTTCAATAAAATTATTTTACTGCAGATTTTACAGCTTCCATTACTTGATCTGTCGTTTGCATGTTTAGAACCATTTCGGTAAGCTTCTCCATATCAGCTTTGCTTAAATTGCGAATTTGCGAGCGCGCTTTTAAAATGGACGTAGCGCTCATTGAAAATTCATCAAGCCCCAGACCAAGCAGAATTGGAATCGCAATTTCATCCCCGGCCATTTCCCCACACATTCCAGCCCATTTACCTTCAGCATGAGCTGCATCAATGACCAATTTTACGAGCCGCAAAATCGATGGACTGTATGGCTGGTACAAATACGAGACTCGTTGGTTCATCCGATCCGCTGCCATCGTATATTGGATTAAATCATTTGTTCCGATACTGAAGAAATCAACTTCTTTTGCAAATTGATCTGCTAATACCGCAGTAGATGGGATCTCTACCATGATTCCAAGTTCAATCTTTTCTGCAACCTTTTGTCCTTCTGCAACAAGCTTCTGCTTCTCTTCCTCAAGCATGGCTTTGGCAGCACGGAACTCGTCCAATGTCGCAATCATCGGGAACATGATTTTTAAATTGCCATAGACGCTCGCCCTTAACAGTGCTCGAAGCTGGGTACGGAAAATTCCCTGTTCTTCCAAGCAAAGACGAATAGCCCTGAATCCTAAAAAGGGGTTCAGTTCTTTTGGTAAATCTAAATAAGGAAGTTCCTTATCACCGCCGATATCAAGGGTACGAACGACAACCGGCTTTCCCTCCATACCTTCCAAAACCGCTTTATATGCTTCAAACTGTTCTTCCTCGGTAGGTAGCTGATCTCTTCCCATATAAAGGAATTCAGTCCGATAAAGACCAACGCCTTCCCCGCCATTTTCTTTGACACCTTTTAAATCTTTCGGTGTCCCAATGTTTGCAGCCAATTCAACGTGATGCCCATCAGCAGAAACAGTTTTCTCATTCACGAGCTTCGCCCATTCCGCCTTTTGGTTTTCATACTCTTCATGAATTTTCCGGTATTGATCAACGAGTTCAGGAGTCGGATTGATATGGACTTCTCCTTTCAATCCGTCAACAATTACCAAATCTCCATTGTTAATTTCTTCTGTCGCTGTCTTTGTTCCAACAACGGCTGGAATTTCCATCGAGCGGGCCATAATGGCGGAATGAGAAGTACGCCCGCCAATATTGGTTGTGAAACCTTTAACAAATTGGCGGTTTAATTGAGCGGTATCTGATGGTGTTAAGTCTGCGGCAACAATGATCACTTCTTCAGAAATCATGCTTGGATTCACCATTTGAACGCCTAATAGGTGTGTTAGCACCCGCTTTGTCACGTCGCGGATATCTGCAGCCCGCTCTTTCATGTATTCATTATCCATTTGTTCAAACATTGTTACAAACATGTCAGCTGTTTCTTTTAGTGCCGCTTCTGCATTTACTTTATCCGTTTTAATTTTATCCTCAATTGGAGAAATTAATTCTGGATCACTTAAAACAAGTAAATGTGCTTCGAAGATTGCTGCTTTATCGGCGCCAAGCTCATTTTTTGCATGGTCACGAATCGCTTCAAGCTCCGACTTGGCTTTACTCATTGCTTCTTCAAATCGCTTAACCTCGGAAGTTGCATCTTCGATTGTTTTCTTGTCAAACGAAAGATCGGGTTCAACAAGACGATATGCTCCTGCAATCGCAATCCCATTTGAGGCGGCAATTCCATTAATAAACACCATTACTCAGCCAAACCTTCTTTTTTCAATGTTTCCTCAAGGCTGTTTAATGCTTCTTGAGCATCGTTTCCTTCAGCCGTGATTTTAATGTCTGCACCTTGTCCAACACCTAAAGACATAACACCCATAATCGATTTTAAATTTACCTTTTTCCCTTTATATTCTAAATTGATTTCAGAATCAAATTTGCTCGCTGTTTGTACCAATAATGTTGCAGGTCTAGCGTGAATACCTGTTTCAGCAATTACTTTAAATTGTTTTTCTGCCATGCTTAATCAATCTCCTTTAAAAATAATGTAGAAAAGTGAAAAATGAATTGCTTGCCTCATTAACTTATACAATTTGAACCATTTAGTCAACCAAACCATCAATAGACTAAAAATTAAGAAAATCAGGCATATTGAACCTTGGATAAAACTAGCTTTCCCCTAAACAAATGAAAGATGTATAGCGATTTAAACACGAAAAAGGAAACAAGCTGCATAGTAAAAAGAATATCACGATTTCCTTCAGTCCGACAACTAAAAAAATCATATTAGTAAGTGAAAAGTTTTTGACAAAAAAACTGCCAGCTATTCAATCCACTGGCAGTTCCCTTAAGCTACTATATTCACCATTATATAGAAGGTTTTCTTTTAGTTAAACATTCTTTTCTTTTACCGTTCGTTTGCCATTTCAGAAGAAAACGCGGCCGGATCATCGGCAGGAATTACTGCATCTGCTAATGCCTTGTTTAATTCTGCCGTGTATTGCTGCTTTTGCCGTTCGTTCCAGCTGAACCTTTCAGCCATATAGGCGATGACTTGATTGTTCCACTTTCGAACCGTTTGAATATCAAATAAAATTTTTCCAGTCCGGCGATTAAAGAAATCAACCGGCGTTGCCGCCATTTCATTTTCAATCGCATAAACAAGTTGGGCAAACAGTGCGAGTGGCAGGGCAAATTTTAAGGCTTCTGCTTTATATTTTTTAGCGAGTTGGAACACGGCTTTTACATTGGAGCCATATCGATTAGCTAACATTTCGGCATCGCCATTCGACAAGCCTACAGCGGTTCCGAGCCCAATTAGAGAAGCAACAAATGTTTTAAAGTTTGCTGATCCGCCAACATCCCCTCCGGAAATCGGTAAATGTTTTGTGCTGCATGCAGGGATATTTCTTCCTTCTTCTGCTGAAAACTTTTCTGCCAACCGATCTACAACCAGCTCCGCCATCTTCCGATAACCCGTTAATTTCCCTCCAGCGATCGTAATAAGACCTGAAGCAGACTCCCAAATTTCATCTTTTCTTGAAATTTCTGAAGCGGATTTGCCTTCTTCATAAATAAGTGGACGAACACCCGCCCAACTTGACTCGATGTCTTTTTCACTTATTTTCACATCGGGAAACATATAATTAATGGCATTGATAATATATTTGCGGTCAGCAATCGTCATATAAGGTGTTGCAGCATCTTCATTATAAAATGTGTCTGTTGTGCCAACATATGCTTTGCCTTCACGGGGAATGGCGAAGACCATTCGACCATCAGGAGTGTCGAAATAAACAGCTTGCTTTAGCGGAAACCGGGATTGGTCGATGACAAGATGGACCCCTTTAGAAAGCTGCAACACTTTTCCTTTTTTGGAGTGATCCATATCACGGATCTGGTCAACCCACGGGCCTGCAGCATTGACAATTTTCTTGGCAAACACCTCGTATGTTTTCCCGGTTAATTGATCCTCTACAACTGCCCCTTTGAGTTTTCCATGCTGGTCATATAGGAACTGAACAACTTTTGAATAATTGGTAACAACTGCCCCTTTTTCGTGTGCTGCTTTCATGACTTCAATAGTTAATCTTGCGTCATCTGTACGATATTCTACATAATAGCCGCCGCCTTTTAAATTAGTTTTTTTAATAAGCGGTTCTTTTGCAAGGGTTTGTTCAGCTGAGAGCATTGAACGGCGTTCCGATTTTTTCACTGCAGCTAAGAAGTCGTACACCGCGAGTCCGATGGATGTGCTAAATTTGCCAAACGTCCCACCTTTGTGGATCGGCAAAAGCATCCACTTTGGAGTGGTGACATGGGGGCCGTTTTCATATACAATCGCCCGTTCTTTCCCAACTTCGGCAACCATTTTCACTTCAAATTGTTTTAAATACCGCAGCCCGCCATGAACAAGTTTTGTTGAACGGCTGGAAGTTCCCGCTGCAAAATCCTGCATCTCTACCAGAGCCATTTTCATTCCCCTTGTTGCTCCATCAAGGGCGATCCCTGCTCCGGTAATTCCTCCTCCGATTACGAGTACATCAAAGATTTCATCCTGAAGTTTTTCCACAATCTCTTTTCGGTTTAAAACGGAAAAATTCATTTTTAATCGTCTCCTTTAAAATAGAAAGAGACCACAATGACATTACCGCGGATCCGATAATGTATTTGTGGTCTCTCCGATTTCTCCTGCCTTATATTAACTTAAAGCTATATTATCATAAAAATTGCATTTTGCCTACTTATTTTAAAAACCATTAAAGCTTTTACCGCCTTTTTTCATCCTTTACATTAATCATATTGCGCTTCTAATGTCCTGTTTGCGTAAATTGCCGGCCAAACATCAAATAGTAGGAAGTTTATACCACATATCTCCGAAAACCGACTTCCAGATTTATGTTAAGAATTCAAATTTATCCCACAATTCTTTTTTTGAAGTTGTAATTGCTTCTGCCCCTGATATTAAAGCATTTTCCACTTCTTCGGGTGTACGAATCAAACCTCCCGCAAACACTGGAATGTTCAGACGTTCCTTTACTTCTTTAATCATCCAAGTCATTGCTCCCGGCAAGACTTCTATGTAATCAGGCTGCGTTTTTTCAACAAGCTTGTAGCTTTTCTCAAGTGCATGGGAGTCAAGCATAAAGATCCGTTGAACAGCCACTACTCCTTTTTGCTTTGCCTTTAAAATAACACTTGATTTTGTTGAAATTAAACCATATGGTTTGAATTCCTGACAAATGTATTCAGTCGCGTATTCATCGTTCTTGATTCCGTGGATTAAATCAACATGATAGATCATTTTCTTTCCATTTTGCTTAGCGAGTTGATAAATGTTTTTTAGTTGCGCAATGTGCATATCCAGAAAAATCCCAATTTCATAAGAACTTTTCAAAAATCGTTCAAATTCCTTCATGTTTGCAGAAGCAGGTAAAATTTTTTGATTCATAAACCGCGCCCCTTTCCCCCTTAATTTTAATCAAAGGTAGCTGTAAATAGCCTTCCAAAAAAATAAAAGGGCGGTTGATCACTTTCCAAAAATCAATCGCCCTTTTTTTAACCAATCAGTATTTGTTCATCCATTTTAAAACGTCACAGGAAGCCTGATAACGTTTCTATGGATTTGGTAGTCGGCATATTTCATCTATTATGAATTAATCATCTTTGTTAGCGATGAAACCATTGGTAGTGCTGGTTTTAATATGGGTGAAATTACCTATAAAGCCCGAGACGATATCGCCTCTTTGTTGGTTGAAATTTTTTGATGCAGATTTAATAAATCGTCAAGCTCCCTGCTTTTGCAGAGCGTTTGCTCACTAGAAAGGCCTGTTTTGACAGCGGATAAAACCATTTCGTTACGCTTTGTTTCAATTTGATGCAATAAAAATTCCATCTTATTTAGCGCCTTCATCCACAGCACCCCTTTCCTATATACATATTTTACTATTTAGCACAAAAATAGGACAAGGGTTTTGTATAAAAAAAACTATTTTCCATTTCTTTCTGCCAAGCTAGCTCCGCGGTGTCTCTAAATATTGATAGATCGCATCACCACCGTGCTGTCCAATTCCGCGAAAATGTTTAAAGTCCGGTCTTTTGACAAGCACCGATCGAAACTCCAAAAATTGCTCTTTCTTCACATAAAGCTCGGAAAGAGTCCCTGACTTCAATTGATCCAATAGTGTCTGAATACTTTCTTCGTTCACGTAAATCACTCCTTTAAACCCCCTTCAGCAAACAGCTATTTGGGCGCACTTTCTTCACAACGATCTCATTAAAAAAAACGAATCGTATCTGTCTACAAGAAATTGTAAAGGATCATCCATTATTTTTTCAAGATTTTCTGAAATTGTCATAGTAAAGTCTTTACGAAAATAAAAAAGTAGTGCAAACTGTTATTTAAATAGATTTTCCTTGGAAATAAGCTGGCAGGTAAAGGAGAGAGGATCATTGAAAAAGGCAGAAGTAGGAAATGTCATTGAGTTCCGCGGGGGGTTGCAGGGAATCGTTGAAAAAGTAAATGAAAACTCTGTTATCGTTGACCTAACGTATATGGACAATTATCGTGATCTGGAACTGGAGCAGCGCACTGTCGTCAATCATAAAAATTATAAAGTTATAAAAGAAAGCGCTTTTTAATTTACTGAAGCGGTTTTCTAGGAAAAAGCGGCCTTTCCGGCTGCTTTTTCTATTGAAACAAATCGATAATGCCCTCACCGTTCGGAAGGGTCATTGGGCATTTTTAGAGATTATTTGCTACCGTTGCCGGTTTCTCCAGCTAACTCTTTAAGCGATTTTATTTTTCCATGCGGATTCTGATCCTGTTTGCGAACCGTCCATTCCCGCTCTTGTTCACGTTTTGATTTTGACATTGTTGGTCTCCTCCTTTCCTCTATAGGATTTTCTTTTTTTTAGATCTTATGAAAGTGTGAGGTAATTCCTTTCCCTTTCTCGCGTTATTTTGTTAAAATATATTTTGTTTTTAGAAAGGGGAATAAATGATGAAATTACATACAGTTGACCTGCGCCTTGTTCTCGGGTTGGTACTTGCACATTTTCTGCTTTATTTCAGCTTTAACGAAAGAGCAATTTTTTGGTATATTTTTGCGGCTTCCATCCTTCTGCTTATTGCATACGCCTCGTTTCAAGGAGAAGTTGACGACGAAGTAGCTTTTTTTCCCTACATCTTCCTTGGCATTCTTTCAGGCCTTTTTCTCTTTGGGGTTATTTGGCTCAGTTATAAAGGCATTCAACACTTTCAGCTGCCTTTTGAAAATAATATAAGCCGCTTATACAGATGGTATGCCCCATCCGCTTTTTGGGAGTTTTTAGCCTTAATTTTAGTGGCAGCACCTGGAGAAGAGTTTTTCTGGCGGGGTTTTATCCAAAAAAGGTTACTGAAAAAGTTCACTCCGTTTGTCAGCATTTTACTTGGAGCCGTTTTATACGCTTCAGTACAAATCTATTCCGGTCAACTATTATTAGTCATTGCTGCACTGTTTACCGGATTCATCTGGGGTTGGTTGTATTTTAAGAAAAAAAGCATGCCACTGGTGATTGTTTCCCACCTTGTTTTTGACGTTCTTTTGTTTATTCTTTTCCCATTAAAATAAAAGCATCTGTTACTCCTGACAGATGCTTTTATGTTTCTTTATCGGCCACTAGGGCTATTCATTCTTGATTTTTAATGGTTTCATCCATAACAATACAAAAAAAAGAAGACTCACATATCCGAACAGCGGATATAAGTAGGAAAGAAGTTCGCCATAATCAACAAGACTAATGACATAGGCAATTGTAAAGATAAAAAGAACCGAGATAATGCTCGGAATTGGGACATATTGTTTCATTTGCCGCTCAAGGCCAAACACATTTCCTATCACTGAAGTGAAAATTTCGCTGTAAATCACGAGAACAAAGACCCAGTAAAGACTGGCGGCAACATTTTTCATAATGACGGCCATCGGAATTTGATAACTTTCCAAATTAGGTAGCATGATCAAGGTAAAATGACTGGAAAGCAAGATAACCGTTAATGCTATTCCCCCTAGAATTCCACCCCATTTTATTGTCCAATCATCCTTAATCTCTGCGGCAATGGGCACTAGAACCGCTTGCGCCAAGGCAAGGTTAAAGGCAGAATAGGAAAACGGTGCAACCACGGCCTTCCAGCCATCGTCGGCATGGGGAATCCATAATAGCTGTTCAAGAAAATGCGGCATTTGGACAGAAAATCCCATAAGCACCATACTGAAAGAAATCATCAATGGAACGACAAATGTATTAACAGCAAACAACCCTTTTACCCCGACAAGCATTACAACAATTGACAAAAAAATCGTTAAAAAAACACCCAAGCTTTTTTCAAGCCCAAGCTGTTCTTCAAAAACGGCGCCAGCGCCCGAAAGCATGACTGCACTTACTCCAAGAAGCATTAACAGCATTAATATGTTAATTCCTCTGCCAAGCCAGGATCCGAACAAGTAAATCGTGAATTCCTGATAAGATTTTGCCCCGATTTGCAAAGCCATTCTCATCAGTTTTGTTCCCATCGCAATCAGTAAGTAGCCGCTCATCAGGATGCTAAGTAAACCAAAAAAGCCAAACCTTGAAAAAAATTCTACAATCTCACGGCCTGTTGCAAATCCTGCCCCTACCACTGTTCCTACATAAACAGCCGCTATTTGCAGTGCAGCCGCCCATTTCTTTCCCCCCATATAAACGCTACCTCCTCATC
>JAKACS010000033.1 GCA_021821235.1 Bacillota bacterium | reverse complement strand
GATCAATCCGCCCACAAAAAAAGCTTTAATACAGTTTTTTAAGATCGGTCGCTTTAATTCATGCTTCTGCTGAAGCTGTTGATATTTTTGCTGCTCCGGCGTCACATTTTTTTGTTTGCTCGCCATGGTCTTTCTCCTCCTTATGTTGTTTCCTCTTTCAGCTTGATAATGCCCTGAAGTTGTTTTTCAGCTGTTTTTTTCGAAAACTTTGGATTTTTCATTCGTTCTTTCAGTCTCACTGCTTCAAGAAAAATTTTATAATCGCTTGAAACACTGAAGTTTTCCTTCGGATACTTTTTTTCGAGAAGCTTGTTTATTTTGGCTTCAATCGCCTTCATTCGGAATCTGTGCATATGATTTACCTTGTAGGCGACAAGCGTATCTCTTTTGCCCTGAACAACAGCAACGTCATAAATTTCGGGAAATGAACTGATGTCATGTTTAATTCTGGCAGCAGTTCCAGCCTTAGTGGGATTGTTGTTCATGATTTGCCCAGGGGCAGGGTTGGTTGTCTTTAACAGCGCCAGTTTGCTGTCCTGCGTCTTCCCGTTTGGGCTGCATCCTCCGATTGTGGATAAGACCAAAAGGATCAATATAAATGATTTGCTAATGTTTTTCATAAGCCTTCCTTCCCGCCTATTCGCTTCATTTTCACATAATTTTTTTGCCATCATTTGAATGATGGTCTGTTTTTGCCAATCTGTAAGTTTTTTTATTTTCCGCTGAGAAAAAAATTTTATGCTAAGTCGATTTTTTTCATTTTCCAGGAAAATGGTTTTTTCGCTAGATACTTGTCCATTCAAAAGTTTTTCGCATGAATATATTGGTTTAGATAAAACTTAAGGAGGCCAAGAAATGGTTTTTTCAAAAAGAGTACGATACATTTCCTGTGTCAGAGGGACGATTCAGCGCGTTGGGCATGAGTTTGTGGACATTTGTCATAATGGCAAGACGACATCCATTCGAATAAAAGATATTTCAAAAATTGAGTGGTTAAACTGCAATCCGTGTATAGATGAAGATGGATGGACCACTGCAAATTCGCACGCATATTATGACAAAATGAGGAGCCGACTGAACAACGGCATGGCTTTTCCCCTTTCAAAGCTTTCAAGTAAAAGAAGCGGCTGCTATAGTGAATCATCCGAAAGCAGCTCGCGTCCAGTGGAAAGCAGTTCCGTTCGTGAAAGCAGCTCACAGCCGGTAGAGAGCAGTTCGGTTCGTGTAAGCAGCTCTCGACCGGTCAGAAGCAGTTCTACTCATACAAGCAGACATCGTTCGCGGAAGACAGGGAGCCAAACAGTTCAGTTAACATCTTCTGAAAGTGTTGCAATCAGCACCCTTCATAGTTTTGAAAGCAGAGAACAAGAATCTCAGGAAAATGGGTGGGAAAGCAGCAGTCAATCAGGTTCTTTAGAAGGTATTGAAGCCATGCTGAAACAGCATGTTGGTGGACTTGTCCGAATTTGTTTATGCGGATGCGATTATGGATCGAAGTTCTAATATTAGCAAAAAAACCGAGCTGGTTCCCAGCTCGGCTTCATCAATTTAATTTAACAAACAATTTCTTTCTTCCAGGTAGCGGATAATTTTTCGAACTGCTTCTTCCACTGTTTCACGATCGCTTTCGATGACAATCTCAGGATGTTCCGGTTCTTCATACGGGGCGGAAATTCCCGTAAAGTTTGAAATTTCACCATTAAGCGCTTTTTTATACAACTGTTTTGGGTCACGTTGTGCGCATACAGCAAGTGGGCATTTTACATATACTTCAACAAACTCATTATCCGCAAGCTTGGAACGAACCCGTTTTCGATCGCGGAGATACGGAGAAACAAATGCAGCGAGCACAACACACCCTGCTTCAACAAACAGCTTTGCAACTTCGCCTATACGGCGAATATTTTCGATCCGGTCTGTTTCGGAAAAACCCAAGTCCGAATTTAAACCGTGACGGATATTATCGCCATCCAGCAGGAAAGTCCTCAGTTTTCTTCTGTAAAGCTCCAACTCAAGGGCATTGGCAATTGTTGACTTGCCCGAACCCGATAAACCCGTGAACCAAATTACGAGACTTTGGTGGCCATTCAGCCCTTGCCTTAAGTCTTTGTCAATTGCTTGCTTTTGCCAAAAAACATTTTCCAACCTAAACACCCTTTTTCAAAAATTTCAAGCCATTGGAACAACCATTTCATCTACTGCCACTTCGCCGCCCGTCAGAACAGCGACAATTCAACCATATTCAGCTGCCTCAGCAGCAAGAAGAAAAATAGTATTTTATTTTCCCGCTTCCCTTTGTTGTTTTAAGCCGTCCATCAGCACATCGATGACTTCTTTGCGGCTGAATTCTTTCGGTGGCCGTTCTCCTTTCATCAACATTTCGCGCACCTTTGTTCCTGATAAAATCAGTCGGTCTTCAAAGGAATGCGGACATGTTTTAATCGATGCCAGCCCTTCGCATTTATAGCAATAAAAGGAATGCTCGAATTTTAAGATGGAAATACCTATTTCCTCTGGGGCAAATCGCTCAAAAATTTGCTGGGCTTCATACGTTCCATAGTAATTGCCGACACCTGCATGATCCCTGCCGACAATAAAATGGGTACAGCCGTAATTTTTGCGAACAAGTGCATGAAAAACCGCTTCCCGTGGACCGGCATACCTCATTGCCGCTGGAAATCCGGCAAGCACAACGCGGTCTTTCGGGTAATAGTTTTCAAGTAAGACTTGGTAGCTTTTGATACGGATATCTGCTGCGATATCATCCTGCTTTGTCTCGCCGACAAGCGGATGAAGCAAAAGGCCATCGACCGTTTCCAATGCCGCTTTCTGGATATATTCGTGGGCGCGGTGAACCGGATTACGTGTTTGAAAGCCGACGATTGTCTTCCAGCCCTTTTTGGCAAAAATGGCTCTCGTTTCTTTTGGTGGGAGGCAAAACGCTTCTTCGCTCTCCCACTCGGATTGGTGCCAGACTTCAACAGGACCACCAAGATAAACACTGCCGCGATTGAACAGTTTTTTTACGCCGGGATGGTTTTCATCATTTGTCCCATAGACCATTAATGCCTCCAGCTGTTTGTCAGGCTGAAACCGTTCCAAGACGCGGATTTTTCCGACAGCCTGCCCGTTGTATGTCAAGAGCACGTCTTCGCCCATTGTAATTTCTGTTGCGGTATGTTCCGATACTGGCAAGGTGACCGGGATCGGCCAGATCAGCCCATTTGCCAGCCGCATCGCTAACACAACCCTTTGATAATCTTTTTCGCCCATAAAGCCGTCGAGCGGGCTGAAGGCGCCGTTTGCAAGGCATTTTAAATCAGACAGTGCTGTCGCATCAATCTCAATGCCTTGCATTTCTATGTTGTCTTTACTCTTTCGATAACAATGAATCAGTTTTCCTCCGTGTGGTTGATTGCTCACTATTTTTCACCTCTTTACCGATTTCAGCAACGCCTGAAGCTTTGCAGCATGCCGTTGTTTCACCATGCGAACTTCTTTGCGAATTTGACTTAGATGTTTTTTTGTCCCCATCCCGGTATGGTGGCGGTACTCGGTCAACGGTTCTGGAAAATAGTGAAAATCAAAATGCTGGATTAACCTTAACCAGAAATCATAGTCATGGGTAAAAGGCAAATTTTCGTCAAAATAACCAAGCATTGAAAAGACATCGACCTCAAGCATCACCGTGCAACCATTGATCGGACAGCGACCGCGTATTTTTTTATAAAAAGAAAGCTTATCACTGGAGTCATCGACAACGGCTTCCCCGACGGTCTCACCATTTTCGCCAATGATGTAAAAAGCGGAATAGGAAGCAGCGGCGCTTCGCTGCCGCATAAAGGCAAGCTGTTTTTCTACTTTTTCTGGCAAAAATCGGTCATCCGAACTGAGCCAGCAAAAGTACTGACCGGTTGCCTGACGGATACCGGCGTTTAAAGCAGAAGCTGTTCCGCCATTTGTTTTTTTTACATATTGGATTTGGTTTCGATACGGTAAAAGCAAATCCTGATGCATTGTTGAGCCGTCATCAACAACAATGATTTCAACTGATTGGTACGTTTGGGAGAGGGAGCTTTCGATAGCTTCCTGGATATATGGGCAATTGTAAAACGGGATAACGATGGATACTTTTTCCGCCATTGCTTACGCCTCCCCACCACTTTGTTTGCTGCGGAAATATTGCATAATATCGGCCGCGGACTGACGAAAAGAAAACGCAGGGCAAAAGCCTAGCTTTTTGATGGCTTCAAGTCGATCTCGTCTGGGGCCGGCCGGCTGCAAAGGGGATGAATCTTCCTTCTGTTGAATAGTGAAGTGAATTTCGGCAAGCTCTTGAAATTGCTCGGCAACCGTTTTTAGCGTCCGCATTGTTCCCGTTCCAAGATCGTACTCTTCGCCAGGCTTACCTTTTTCAAACAAAAGGGCATATGCACGAACTGCATCGCGAACATCCAAAAAATCCCTTGATTGTGCTCCGTCCCCGATGGTAAGAACTGGCTGAATCGCGCCAGTTTCCATCGCAGCAATTTTCTCGGCAAAGACTGAACAGACGCCTGTTGAAGGCCCAGGGCCGACTAGGTTGCAAGGATTGGCGATGACGATGTCCATGCTAAAAAGC
Source organism: Bacillota bacterium (assembly GCA_021821235.1). The sequence continues at coordinate 7,482 of JAKACS010000033.1, read as the reverse complement.
TGATGCCATGTTCTTGCTACAAGGATTTGCATCGCTTTGGAAACAGAATAAGGATGGAGCGGATCCGAGGACAACGAAGGGATTCGCAATGTTGAACCGACAACAATGGTTCTTGCATTTGCTGCTTTTGCCCGAATGCTTTCTAGCAAATATACTGTGCCCATTACATTCGTGTGAATATTTTCTGCCGGATTTGCCCATGAATCGGCCACACTGTTTTTCCCTGCCAAATGGAGGACAAAATCCGGCTGTACGGCTGCAATCACATCCTCGACTTCCTGGTAAATTCCGAGATCGCATTGCAAAAATGAACCTTCTGCTTTCCTTCTTCCTAACCCGATCACTTGAAATTTTTTTTCGGAAAAATAAGCGCAAGCGTGCCGTCCTGTAAATCCATTTGCTCCGGTAATCAGAATCGTCTTTTGTTCAGCCATTGTTAATCATCCAGTTAGATAATGCCGCAATCATTTCCGGATAATCAGGTACAGAATAGTGCAACTCTTTTCTTGTATCTGTCAAGGTGCGGTCGAGGACAATTTTTCCATCCGGGACAATTTCCACATCTGTTTTTTTGAAAACTTTCTGAAACAGCAGGAGCAATTCATACTTAGATATCTTTATCGGAGCCGTTAAGTGGTATAAGCCGGATAAATCCTGGGCAATGGATTGATCGATCACCTTTGCCAATTCAAGAGTGGTGACTCCATTCCATAAAACATTTTCGTAGCCTTTGATTCTCCCGGATTGCTGCATAAACCAGCGGAATAAGCCGATCCCATTTTGTTTTTTTTCGGGACCGATTATCGAAGTACGGATTGTTAAATGCCTTCCTTCCATCACTTCGCCAAGTGCTTTTGTTTTTGCATATACACTCACTCCATCCGGCAGTTCTGTTTCCGTATATCCCCCCCTCGTTCCTAAAAATACACAGTCCGTGCTAATATGGAGCAATTTCCCCCCATACTGATCGGCAAGGCCTGCTAAAAAATGAGGGAGCATGCTGTTCAGCTGGATTGCTTCGGGAAGCTTGCGGGCGGCCTCCTCATTTAATAAACCAATCGCATTTACGATGACATCCGGACGCAGTTTTTCGATAATCCGGCGAACTTCGGAAAATTGAACGGCGTCTAAAAAAATTACACCTTCATCTTGAGGATTGCGGCTTGTAAAATAAAGTTCACCGTTCTTTTTGCTGCGAAAATAATCAAGGATCATATGCCCAGCCATGCCGCTTGCGCCTAAAATGAGGAGCTTCATTTTAGGAATCCTCCCTTCAGCAAAAGCCCTTTCAGCTCTTGCTTCGTCATCAGCGCTTCGCTGGAATTATAGCTTTCTAGTTTCACAGATGGGAATCCGCGATAATGCTTTCTTAGGCTAGGTATATCGATCGTCGGTAAAATTACGTAATAGTTTTCATCAAAGACAATCGTATTTTTGCTTTCGTATTCAGAAAAAAGAATTTCATGCAGTTTTTCACCAGGACGAATTCCCAATTCGACGATCTCAACTGTTTTTTTCCCGGAGGCTTCGATCAAAACTTCGGCAAGATCAAGAATTTTGCAAGTTGGCATTTTCATCACGAAGATTTCCCCGCCGACACTTTCATATGAGGCTTTAAAAAGCAGTTTAATCGCATCCTCAAGCGTTAAGAAAAACCGGGTCATTCGCTTATCAGTAATCCCGATCAAGTTTTTTGACTCGATTTGATCTTTAAATACATGGATCACGCTGCCATTTGTCCCCAAAACATTTCCGCCTCGGACACAGACAAATCTCGTATTCGTCTTTAACATGTTCGCATGAATAATCAGCCTTTCTCCCATCGCTTTTGTGAATCCGTAGAAATTCGATGGGTTGGCTGCTTTATCTGTCGAGATATAGACAACTTTTTTCACTTGATTTTTGATTGCGGCCTCAATCACATTTTGCGTGCCGATGACATTTGTTTTCAGCGCCTCAAGCGGTTGGTCCTCGCAAACGGGCACATGCTTTAATGCTGCTAAATGAAAGACGTAATCAACGCCGGCACAGGCCTCGATGATGCAGTCTTTTTCCTTAATATCCCCGATGATGAACACTAGTTTTTCATTGGCAAACTGGCGCTGCATGGCAACCTGGCTTGATTCATTTCGAGAGAAAATCCGGATTTCCTTTGGATTTTTTTCCAACAGCTGCCTGACAAGCTCATGACCCCAAGATCCTGTTGCACCTGTTACCAAAATTGTCTGCTTCTCAAACAACACCTGTCCCTCCTAAAATAAATTTAACTACTTTTGCCGATACGTTCAGATCTTGATAACCGTCAGGCAAGGGCCATTGTATATTCTCTCTTGTCATCACTTGCACACTGCGAAATATACAATTGGCATCCACCCCTGAGACGATATTGCTGCCGACCTCGACTGTTTCCGGTCTTTCCGTACTGTTTCTTACTGTTACAGCGGGAACGTGATAAATACAGCTTTCTTCTTGAACCGTGCCGCTGTCAGTCAGTACACAAAAGGCATTTTGCTGTAGTTTGATAAAATCAAAAAAGCCAAATGGCTCGTGAAATTCGACGAGCGGATGCATGGTAACGCCCGACATATTGTTCAGCTTGGAGCGTGTCCGCGGATGAACACTGCAAATCATTCGTAACCCAAAATGGGTGGCTACAAGATTTAAACCCGTAAGAATTTCTTGGAGAGATTCAGCAAAATCGACATTTTCGGCTCGATGAACGGTCACAAGGAAGTAGTTTTTTTCCAATAGCTTAAGATCTGTTAAAATCGTACTTGCGGCAATCTCGTCTGTAAAATGGGTCAATACCTCGTAGATTGGGTTGCCGGAGACAAAAATTTTCTTTAGCGGAATTCCTTCTTTTACTAGATTCTCCCTGCTGTTTGCGGTGTAAGGTAAATTGAATGTTGACACTGCATCAATGACTTTGCGGTTTTTTTCCTCCGGAACATTTAAATCAAAGCAACGGTTTCCTGCTTCCATATGATAAACGGGAATGCCAAGTCTCTCTGCTAATAATGCAGAAAGCGCACTGTTCGTATCTCCGAGAACAAGCATTTTATCTGGCTTTTCAACCACAATAATTTTCTCCAGTTCCCGATAGATTGTGCCCAGCTGTGCGCCCAAGGTAAGCTGCTCGATTTGAATCTGGTAGTCAGGCCTGCGGATATTGAGTTCTTTGAAAAAAATATCGCTAAGCGTTGCCATGAAATTTTGTCCTGTATGGACAAGAACATGCTGATCCGCATACTGATCCAGCTTTTTTATTATCAGACTTAATCTGATGATTTCCGGCCGAGTTCCTAGAACTGTAAGGATCTTCACTTGTTTCATCTCCTAATAACCGTTTCTTTCTCTTTTTGAGTGTGCTCCTTATAACCTATGTATTTTTTAGATAGTTGGACTAGTTCACATGCCTGTATAAAAAAAAATCAGCACCTGTCCGATCGATAAATGCTGATTCTCGTAATTATTCTGCTATTTTTGTTGCGTTCGCGAAGTGATAAATGCGCTCAGTTCTGGCCGATAGATTCTTTCAATGACCTTCATTTCCTGGTACATTTGCGGACGATGTTTCGAAGTACCTGATGCCGCGTGCTGTCTGAACTTTGTCAGTGCTTCATCCAAATAGTGCATTTCGTATCCATTCACGAGCAAGCGGAACCACATTTCATAATCCTGAGTGTACTTCAATTTAGGATTGAAATCGCCAACTTTTTTAAAGATGTCTTTTTTAATGATCACGGTACAGCCATTCACCACATTATATTTTAAAAATTCATGATAAATATCATCCGTCATATGTCCCAGTTTTCTGCCGCAAAAAGGTATGATCACCACATTGTTTTGATCAATCACATGATAGTTGGTAAAACTGATTTTTGCTTTGTTTTTTTGCATAAAATCCATTTGCCGGGCAAGCTTTTCCGGAAAGAAAAGATCATCCGAACTAAGCCAGGCAATATATTCACCTGTTGCTGCAGCAATCCCGCAGTTCAATGCGGTAGCTGTTCCGCCATTTTCTTTTCTTAAATAAATAAGTTTGTCTCGGTATGGGTGAATTTTTTCCACAAAGTCGGTTGAACCATCATCAACCACGATAATTTCAGTGTTTGCATACGTTTGATCCAATGCGCTTTGAATTGCTTGATCGACATACGGGCAATTGTAAAATGGAATAATAATCGACACTTTCGGGTTCATATTTGCTCACCGCAAGTAGCCAAATGGATGGAATAAATTGCATTCATCCCATAACTCTCCAATTCTTGTTCCCAAATCAGTTTTCCAAGGCGCAAATTGTAGCAGGCAATCCTTGTTGGCATTGTTCCGTATTGCCCCTCCCACTTCATTGTTCCATTTGCTTGAAGCTTTTTCGCTGGCCGGATTCTTGTAAAACCAACAATCACTTTGTCATTGTCATCATCCATAACTTTGATTCCCCGGCACCAGCCCAGCTGTTTTCCGGAAGAGGTGATATTATTTAAATCGACGACTTGCGTTACTTTAAGGGTGTTTCGATCGACGAGCACCACTTTGCCGGTTACTTGCGTGAAATAAATGAACTTCCCGGCTACAATTCCGTCATGGATGAGATCCCCACCGATATCAATTTTTTGCCCTGGCTTTGTTAAACAAATGGCGTCTTTTTGCAGACAGCGCGTTACCCACAGATCCTCTCCCAGTTGAAAACAATAGTTTGGATGGGCTTGATGGGGTTTCGTCGTGGCGACTTTTCGATAGTCCATCGCCATTGTAAATTTCTTCCATTGATCCATCCCTGTTACAGACCACTCCTTTTTGATTTCTCCCATTGACGAGACTTCAAGCACCATATCCAAGCCCGTATTAACAATAAGGAAATTTCCGGATTTAGAGGGCCGGACATGATGGATATCATTAAAACATGGTAAGGTTACATATCCCAGCCTTTGAAAATGGGGTAGGCTGAATACGAGCATCTCGGTATTTGTCCCCACATAAAGAAGGTTTTGTTCCATCGTTCCCGCTGTAAATGAGATGGAAGGATTCGTATTTGGAAGGACTTCTGGAGGGGAAACATATTTGACGCATGTTTGCGCAGTATTTTGTTGTGGTGAAACCTTTAAAATCAACCCTTTTTCATATTGCTCCCAGTCTTTAAAAACCCCGTTCTTTTGCTGGGCGCCAATGACATAAAACTGCTCCAATTTTTCTCACCTTCATTTATTTTTTTCCAAGCCCTAAAGATTGCAGCATAATTGAAAAATTCATCTGGTATCGTTCTAGACTGAAATTGGTTTGCACATGGGTTAAAGCCTGTTGTCTGATCTTCTCTCTTAAAGGCAAATTGTTCATGAGTTCTTTCGCCTGTGTTACCGCATCATCAATATTGCCAATTTGATAGTATTTACCGGTCTGATCATGAATGACCGCTGTACGGATCCCGTCACAGTCCGTTGTCAAGACAGGACAGCGGCCTGACATTGCTTCTAATGGCGAGTATGGCGCTCCTTCCGTCTTTGAAGTCACACAGAGAAACCCGCCGGAATCGCCAATTTTTGAAAAATAATTAGGCATTTTATTGTTCGGGATATTGGCATGGATCGTTAAATGGCGGTCAATGTCCAGTTGCTTTCGCAATGCCTCAAAGCTTTCCCTGTCTACTTGAGAAGACAGGGAGGGATCTTCAAACATCCAAAGTTCGATCTCCGGATCATCTTTCCTTAGGCGATCCCCAATTTGCAGAAACTCGCTCCAATTCTTGTTGTCCTGAATTCGGCCGATCCAGGCAATGATGGGACGTGGATGCTTTGGCAGCGGTTTGTAAGCATACATCGTCCCGTCAAGGCAATTATTAAAATTGTATTTTGGAATCGTTGGAAACAGGTCATTAAAGATTTCCATTACATATGGCGTTCGTGGTGTTAACAGCCCATTGGCATGTTGGACAATAATCGGTTTTGCATGTGTCATCACCCTGCGAGCAAAGTCTTTGGCGCCAAACCCTTGAATTTCGTAAATAAATTTTCCTTTATAGCCTAATTTCCGGAAACGCGGCATCGTTCCAACATCTGACGTAACGATAATCAAATCATAATTCCCTTCGTCTAAAATCTGCTTGATCCGCGCATCCTCATTTGTGATAAATACAGGTGCACCATGATTATTGATTAATTCCCGTTCCTGCCGATAATAGAGAAATTCGCACTGGTGCTCTTGAAGGGCGGCCCGCCGCTGACGGTTTAGCGTTTCAAGGCCACCGCTCGGCACGTAAAATACAAATAATATTTTCATAACTTCCTCCATACATCTCGATTAATCTATAAAACACGACTTCCCTTCTCTTAATCGTCTCAGAAAGTCATCATATTTAAACGAAAGCTTGACTTAAAAAGCTTCACTTTAACATATGTAGCCAATTAAAATTGGTTCAAAAAAATCCGAAACAAGACAGCATAAATGTACATACGATATTGAAAGACATCTACTATCTAAATATAAGCCCGCAAATGGCGGGGCAGAAAAAAATAAAGGAGAAAAACCATCGAGGAGTGAATAATTTGAACCCTTCAGTTTGTTTTATGATCCCAACTACTGCCGGTAGAGAGCCTGTCCTCTCTTGGGTGGTCGAACACCTCTGCAAAGATATTCCATCTCCCTATCACCTTTATATTTACAACGATCACGCCAAACCGCTAATTAAATCCTTGTTTGCTATTTTAAAAAAATACCGCAGAAACGATATTGAACTAGTCGTTTACAACGACACAGGGCTTTTGAATCCGAAAAAGTCGGGAGCTGCCGGGGCAAGGCGACTGATGTTTGAACAAGTCAAACGCAAACATGATGTCGTTGTTTCCCTTGATGATGATATGCAATTAAAGCCGAACTGGCTTGAAGTCATCTTTGAGGCAATGAGGCAATACCCGAATCACAATGTTTTTTCTGGAATTGTCATGGGGCGTGACGGTAAAGTGCAATTTGCCGGGTCTTCATTTGCCATTAAAGATCAAGTTCTATACCGTAAAGAATTGACCAAGATAGATGGCAAGTATCAAATTACGGACTGGGGGCCAATCGGCTGCATGGCCTTATGCCGTTCAGCACTTTCGGATTCGATTTCGATTCCGCCCATCTATATAAGGGATGACGCGTCCTTGTTTCTCGAACTTCGCCGCTTTGGCTGGAATGAAACAGTTGTCGTCGCCGCTGCGGAGGCCATTCACAAACCGATCCCCGTTCCTAGCTCAAACCTTCGTCTAAAAGAGGAATTAGAAAAAGAAGCGATTTTTTTCCGTGAGCACTATGGTTTGGAGTTCGGTTATTAGCCACCGATGAATAGTCCTTAATCCAAAAGGGTGTGGCTCCAAAAAAAACGAAGAGCGATTGCAAAAAATTTCGGGCATCATCCGCTCGCTTTGATGCCCATTTTCGCGCCTCCGCACCCATTTCGGGCACCACCCGCTCACTTTGATGTCCATGTTCGCGAAGCCTCGCCCA
>JAKACS010000032.1 GCA_021821235.1 Bacillota bacterium | reverse complement strand
TGTCCCGTAGCGGACAAGCACTTCCATATTGCCAGTATCGGGAGCTGCACAATTGAATACTTCTGGGGCTATGCTTGAACGTCCCATAATCTCACAAAGCGGAGCATACTCTAAATTCGTCAGGCCGGCGCCATATTCGCTTTCCGGCAAAAATAAATTCCATAACCCGGCTTGCTTGGCCTTTTCCTTTAATTCCTCCATAATGGGCGGAATTTTGGAAAAACGATCTTTTTTGTCAATTTGTTCGGCATACACTTTTTCATTCGGGTAAATGTATTCATCCATAAAAGCCGTTAATTTTTTTTGCAGCTCTTTCACTTTATCCGAGTAGTCAAAATTCATTCTCGCACCTCCAACCGACATACTTACCAGTCGGTATGTTATTGATTATATTATACATAATTTTTAGAATTTTCAAGTTAATTTTTCATGAATCCCGTAAAATTTTATAAACACCTGTTCCAGTTGCGATTAACTGTTGTTTTTCGCCAATGATTTTCGCCTCTGCCATCGCAACCTTATATCCTTTCTGCACAATTTTTGCGGTTGCCATGATTTCTCCCGTACGAACAGGTGCAAGGTAATGAACATTTAAATTCATCACTGAAGTTTTTGTTTTGTAAATGGATTGAATGACCATGGTTTGTATGCTTTCTAGCATCGCTGCATGAACACCGCCGTGCAACGTCTGGTTCAAATTGTGGTGATCGGGTTGCACCAACAGCTTTAGAGCAACATTGTCCACATCCAGCTGTACCATTTCAAATCCAAGATGGTTTAGGAATGGATTTTGTGTTAAATTTTGTAAAAAGGCAGCCAATGTTTCGCCTCCTCTCTTGATTAACGTTTTATTCCGAGCGAATCCAGTGAGAGTAAATCCATCGGCTTGATTTTAAACGTACCTATTGCTTTAGCAACTAGCGTATCGTTGTCGTCAATTACCGCGCCTTCAGCAGTAACATAATTTTCCTGGTGATCGAGAATAATTGTTTTGGCAAAATAGTTTTCTTTTGCGCTTAGATCGAAGAAGGTTAAGTTTAATTGAATCGTTGTTGCGAATGCTTGAAATTGTTTCGAAACTTGTGCACCCATGACTGTGTCCAACATTGTTGAAAGCGCGCCAGAGTGAACAAAACCATCTTCCTGTAACAAATGCTTCTGTAAGGGCAGTTTTAAACGAAATCCCAGTTCCGCAGACTCCTTGCTTACAAAACCAAGTTTTTCAAAAAATGTTGAATTAAGTTTCAATGATTTGCCCCCTTTCCATTAGACAAGCTCAACCAACAGCGCCATACCTTGACCGCCGCCGATACAAAGAGTGGCAATGCCCCGTTTTTCCTGGCGACGAACCATTTCATGAAGTAACGTTGTAAGAATTTTTGCCCCCGTTGCCCCAAGCGGATGGCCGAGTGCAATCGCTCCACCGTTTACATTCACTTTTTCCGGATCTAACCCCAGCTCGCGAATAACAGCAAGCGCTTGTGAGGCAAAAGCTTCATTCAGTTCAATTAAGCCGATGTCATCCAAGCTATACCCCGTGCGCGCCAATAGTTTTTTTACAGCGGGGACAGGACCAATTCCCATCACTTCTGGGGAAACACCTACAGCCGCCCAATCGACAATTTTGGCAATTGGATGCAACCCAAATTCAGCCGCTTTCTCACCGGAGGTTAATACGAGTGCTGCCGCACCATCATTCCTGCCGCATGCATTTCCCGCGGTTACGGTACCGTTTGATTTGAAAGCTGGTTTTAGTTTCTCGAGCACTTCCATTGTTGTTTCGGGTCTGGGATGTTCATCTGTTGCAAAAAGAAATTGACGCTTGCGCTCTGTCACTTCAACCGGAACGATTTCGTCAGCAAATTTCCCAGCTTCAATGGCCGCAGCCGCCCGTCGCTGACTTTCAAGGGCAAAAGCATCCTGGTCCTTGCGCGAAACTTTGAATCGTTCCGCAACATTTTCTGCGGTTATACCCATTCCAAGCTGACTTCCATAGATTTCGTTTGGCTGCTGCCCTGCTTCTGTATTGGAATCAATGAGTCTGGCATTGTCACCACCAAACCGGGAGTTTCTCAGATAAATAGGGGCATTGCTCATGCTTTCTGTTCCGCCAGCAATGACGATCTCTGCCTGGCCACAAGCAATTTGCTGAGCCGCAGAGGCTACGGCCTGGAGCCCTGAAGCGCACAAGCGGTTTATTGTAAAAGCAGGTGTTGCTTCCGGTACACCGGCTCTTAATGCCGCCACCCTTGCCACATTGGATGATTCTGTTGATTGTCTAACTTCACCTAAAATGACTTCATCCACTTGATTTCCCTCAATCCCGGCTCGCTTGATCGCTTCTTTGATAGCAATTGCTGCTAATTGTCCGGAATTCAGCGATTTTAACGAACCCCCGTATCTTCCAACCGGCGTACGAACCGCACTGACAATCACAATCTCCTTCATATTTTTGCTCCTCTCCAAGCAATTTAGCTATATTCTTTTTCCAATTGGGCAGCAATAATATTTTTCTGAATCTCGGAAGTTCCTTCGTATATTCTTGTAATTCGCGCATCCCGATAGAATCTTTCAATCGGATAATCAGCGATATAACCAAGCCCGCCGTGAATTTGAACCGCTTTGTCGGCCACGCGGTTATAAACCTCGGAACCATACAATTTTAACATTGCGGCTTCCTTGATAACCTTCATGCCCTGATCGACCATCCAAGCAACGCGATACGTAAACGACCGTAGTGTTTCAATCTCAACCGCCATCTCTGCAAGCATGTGGCTGATTGCCTGATTTTTGATAATCGGCTTGCCAAACTGGATACGTTCTTTCGCATATCGAGTCGACATCTCCAACAATTTTTGACATGAGCCAAGGTTTCTTGCTGCAAGCCCCGCACGTCCATTAGCTAAAATTTTTAACGCATTTACATACCCTTGCCCTTCTGCGCCGAGAACATTTTCCGCTGGAACCTCGCAATCTTCAAAAATTAATTCAGCCGAATGCGATCCCCTTAATCCCATTTTCCGTTCGACAGCGCCAACCTTGAATCCAGGAAAATCCTTTTCAACAATGAACGATGTGATCCCTTTTGCCCCCTTATCTGGATCGGTTGCAGCCATGACCGTAAAAACACTGGCTTCGGTGGCATTTGTAATATAATGCTTTAAACCATTTAAAATATATTTATCCCCTTTTTTGACTGCCGTTGTTTTTAGGTTGGCTGCATTTGACCCGGCATCCGGCTCTGTCAAAGCAAAGGCACCAAGCTTTTCCCCACTTGCCATCTCCGGCAAATACTTTCGCTTCTGCTCTTCATTCCCCATTTCAACAATGCCAACAGTGCCAATCCCTGTATGGGATCCGATCAGCGTCGTATAGCCATTGTGCGTTTGACCGATTTCCTCAAAAAGGGCGCATTTCCCGACCATGCCAATCCCAAGACCGCCATATTCCTCTGGAATGCTTAAACCAAATAAACCCATTTCTTTTGATAAAGCGAGAATGCGCTCAGGGATCTGGTTTTCCTCTTCAATTTGCATTGCAACAGCTTCAACTTCTGTTTGAATAAAATCACGGACATTTCTTTTTAAAAATACTATGTCTTCCTCAAATTCAAAATTCATCATGCACACCTCCTATTTTTCTACCAGCATTCGTTTTAATAGTTTACCAACCGTATTTCGCGGCAATGAATCTCTAATTTCATATACTTTCGGAACTTTGTAGCGGGTTAATTGCTGATAACAAAATTCCTTCAGTTCGTTTAAGTCAATGTTTCTCCCTTGCTTTGGTACGACAAATGCTTTCACCATTTCGCCAAATTCCGGATCCGGCACCCCGATGACCGCCGCTTCTTTTACATCCGGATGCTGGTATAAAACTCCTTCAATCTCTTGAGGATATACATTAAAGCCGCCGATTAGGATCATTTCTTTTTTCCTGCCGACAATGTAAAAATAACCATCTTCATCCACCGTTGCCAAATCCCCCGTGTATAGCCAGCCGCCTCTTAATGTCTCGGCCGTTTCTTCTGGCTTATTCCAATAGCCAAGCATCACTTGCGGTCCTCTGATTAACAATTCACCAACGGTTTTAATGGGAAGATCTTCACCGTTTTCATTTACAACCCGGCATTCGGTTCCAGGAAGCGGGATGCCGATGCTGCCAACTTTTCGCAGCCCATCCGGCGGATTTCGATGTGTCGACGGGGATGTTTCCGAAAGGCCGTAACCTTCGCCGATTGATGCGCCTGTGAGCCTTTCAAATTTTTTTAACACTTCTACAGGAAGCGGTGCCGAGCCGCTTGAGCAAAATTTGAAACAATTTAATTCGTATTGTTCAATTTCGGGATGGTTGACGAATGCGTTGTACATTTTTGGTACACCTGGAAAAAAAGTCGGCCGATGTTTTGCGATGATCGCAAGTGCCTCGTCAACTTGAAATTTTTTCATTAAAATATTTGACGCACCGATGTAAATTCCAAGATTCATGCCGGCGGTCATCCCATACACATGATAAAGGGGCGTAGCTGTTAACACGGTTTCTTTGCCAAACAACATTTTTTCTCCGTAAAGGGCTTTGCTTTGGATAACATTTGCCACTAAATTATAATGCGTCAGCATGGCGCCTTTCTTTTTCCCGGTTGTTCCACCGGTATATTGAATCACCGCAACATCTGTTTTTGCCGAAACCGGGCAAGTGGACTCAAGCGGTTTGCTGGCAGTTTCGATCAGTTCGTCAATGGATAGGCAATTTCCGATTGTGTCCGCCGTTTCGCTCAGAAAAACATTTTTAAAAATAAATGGTGGCAGTTCCGCGATTTTCGCATAATTTTCCGGTTCGACCACAAGGTGCTCGACACCGGCATCCTGAAAAATTTCAAGCAATTCTCTTGGTGTATACATTGGATTGACCTGGACGATGATCAACCCGAGCTTTAATGCGGCAAAATAGGCGGTCACATAGGATGGATGATTAGAGATCATCAAACCAATCCGTTCGCCTTTCCTGCATCCAACTTGAAGTAGGGCACATGCAAGCCGGTCGACTTTTTCTTTTAATACTTGGTAGCTGATTAGTTGATTTTTGTAAATGATCGCCGTCTGTGTCGGAAATTTCAAAGTTGTTCGATCGAGTAAGGCATATAGATTTGTTTCAGGAATTTCTCCGCTTTGCACTTGCTGTTTCACCTCGCTTAAACCAATTTGGGTTTACGCGAACCCGGTTTATCCGCGTGATTTCGCGTTTTATCGATGGATTTTAGTTTTATCCGTGGAATTTTGAAATTTATCCGCGAGATCAATCCTTTTATCCGTGAAATTTGATCATTTATCCGTAAACTTTTCCCTTTTATCCGCGCGTTTTTGCGATTTATCCGGATTTAATACAACGGTTCCAAGTGTATCAATTCCTCTACTTTTCCCTTTCTCCAGGAATCTTCTAAGTTTTCCTCTCGATTTTTGACTGATAACTTAATAGATTGTAAACCGTCTCTAATACTGGCGTTGCGACGCCTAGTTCCTTTCCTTTCCTGATCACATAGCCGCAAATTGATTCCAATTCGAGCGGCTTCCCCTTCAATTTATCCTGCAGCATTGACGTTTGATGGTGTACAGCCAATTTCCCCTGCTCAATAATTTTTTCATAAAAATTTTCTTCAATCGGAATGCCGATTTTCCTGGCGACAACAATCGCTTCTTTGCAAGTTTTCACTGCTATCGTATACAGTTCCTCTGACTCGTAAATTGCGCCTACCTTTGTTTCTGTTAACGCTGTAAGCGGATTGAATGCAATATTCCAAAACAGTTTTTTCCATTTTGTTTCTAACACATTGGTTGAAAAAATAGTCTGGATGCCGGCATCATTGAAAAGGTTTGCTAGATTCTTTGCATTTTCAGATGTCTTTTTTTCCAGTGCACCGATCACCAATCGAGGATGTAAACCAATTTGTCTTATGACTCCAGGCTCCGTTACTTCAGCTTGAATGTACGTTGCAGCTGCAAATACTCGCTGTTGGCCAAATAGTTCAGCAAGAATCTCCTCATTATCCACACCATTTTGTAACGTTAGAATCAAACAATCGTTTTTTAGGAATGGAATAAATTGTTCGGCAACTTCTTTTGTGGCATTTGCTTTTACACAAAACAGAAGAAGATCGACATCGGAAAAATCTTCATATCTTCCAGTGAAATCACCGTCAATATGGAAACTTGCTGCGTCGCCATTTACCGTTAGCCCGCTTTCCTTCAATTTTTCAAGCGTTCTATTTCTTGCCAAAAAAAGCACTTTGTGATCGGTTCTTTGTAATTGACCGCCAAAATATCCGCCAACCGCACCGGTTCCAGCTACGCCAATTTTCAATTAAAATCCACCCTTTACAGTAAGACTATGTAACGCATTATGGGTGAAAAGGATCAAAAGAGGATTCACTTTTCACCCAATCGTCTTATTCAAGCAAGTCTGGCTGTTCCTTTACAATTCTTTGCCAAAGAGGTTGGAATTGGAACCACCCTTTCCTTTGCAAAATTACGATGCTTAAACAGAATACAGTTTATAGAAGACCTCGCCTTTGATTGCTTCTTTTCCATGCTGGTTTTCTGCTTTTACTGTAAATTTCAGGCCTGATTCGTTTTTTTCCTGCAAAGCCGCTTTTAACGTAATGACATCATTCAAAAACACCATGCCTTTAAAACGAATGGAATAATCCTGAATGAATCCTTCTTCATAATAAGGGGTAAATAGTTTTGCAAGGTTGCCCATCGTCCACATTCCATGTGCAATAATCCCGGGAAGACCAGCGTTTTTTGCCTCTTCATCAATCGTATGAATCGGATTGTAGTCGCCTGAGGCACCTGCGTACTTGATTAAATCAATCCTTGAAACGGGCCCAAGCCTGATATCTTCTAAGGGTTCACCAATTTCCAAGTTTTTGAGCCTGCTCATCGAGTTGCCACCTTCCTTACCGCTTCACTAATTATGACCGTTTGTTTCGACGTGAAAATGGTGTTCCCTTCCAAATCTTCGCCAATTGCTTCAATGACAAGAAAACCCATTTCGCCAAAATTTCCTTTTTTCTCAAAATAGTCTTTTACAACCGAGAAACAGCGAATTTCCTCCCCCACAACGAGCGGGCGTTCATAATGATAGGTTTGCTCCCCATGGATAAGCCCTTTCTTTGGTAGGTTCAGTCCGTCGATCACTCCATAATCAAAAACGCGCGGGAAGGTCGGCGGTGCGATATTTTTCCCGAAACGAGATTTTTTTCCGGTTTCTTCATCAAAATAAATCGGATGCAGGTCGCCGATTGCTTCAGCAAATTTGTTAACCGCACCGCGTTCGACGATGTTTTTCACCTTCTCCGATTGTTTGCCAATTTGATCTTTAAACAATGGAAAATCCCTCCCGTTAATTTTTTGGCCCGCCGGCAACGTAGATAACTTGCCCATTTACGAATGACGATTTTTCATCGGCAAAAAAGGCTACAGCATTGGCGATGTCTTCTGGTTTTCCGCTTCTTCCTACAGGGATCTTCGCAACACTTGCATGAATCAATTCGTCAAAAGAGATTCCGATTCTCGCAGCTGTTGCTTTTGTCATATCGGTTTCAATGAAACCCGGAGCAACCGCGTTTGCCGTTATCCCGTATTTTCCAAGTTCGATCGCAAGCGTTTTGGTAAAGCCCTGCAATCCAGCTTTAGCTGTTGCATAATTTGCCTGCCCACGATTCCCCAATGCAGAAGTGGAAGAAATGTTGATAATCCGCCCAAATTTTCGCTCAACCATGTATTTTTGAACCGCGCGTGCTGCATTAAAGGAGCCTTTTAAATGGACGTCCATAACTGTTTGCCAATCGGTGTCCGTCATTTTAAAAAGAAGATTATCGCGAATTACACCTGCGTTATTGACTAAAATATCGACAGAGCCAAAAGCATCGACAACTTCTTTAACAGCAGTTTCGACTTCCTCGGCATTGACGACATTGGCAACCTTTGAATAGACTTCATATCCTCTCTCTTTTAACTCACTTGTCGTTTCACTTAAGGCTTCCTCATTCAGATCGATCAATGCAACCTTCGCACCGCCCTTAGCGAACTCCTCAACAATCCCCTTGCCAATCCCGCGGCTTCCGCCCGTTACAAACGCAACCCTACCAGCAAATCTTCCAGCCATTCTCCATTCCTCCTACAATTTTTAGTTAACGCTTTCAAATTTGTTTTTAAAGACCTTGCCCAATTTTCACATGACCTTTGATTAAGTTACGGGCAATGATCATGCGTTGGATTTCATCAGTGCCATCGTAAATTCTCCACAACCTTGCCTCGCGATACCACCGCTCAATCGGAAGTTCTCTCGTATAGCCCATACCGCCATGGATCTGCAGGACTCTGTCAACAACGCGGTTGCCCATATTGGCTCCATAAAGCTTTGCCATTGATGCAAAGTGGCGGTTGTCTTCTCCCTGATCAAGGGTGAAAGCGGCATTTAGCACAAGCCATCTTGCAGCCTCAATTTCGACAGCTGAATCGGCAATTTGCCATTGAATGGCCTGCCGTTCAGCGATTGGCTTGCCAAAGGTTACTCGTTCTTTCGCATAATCGATTGCCATTTGCAACAATCGCTCGGCAGCACCGACTGCGCGGGCGCCAACAATCCATCTAGCGAACCCGATCCATTCAAGTCCGAGATTGTAACCTTTATGAAGTTCACCAAGAATATTTTCTTCAGGGACACGAACATTCTCAAACACTAGGCCGGCTGGACCCCATTCACCCATCGTATGTATATACTCGGATTTCCAGCCCATTTCCCGGTCAACGATGAAACAAGTGACGCCTTCACGCCCTCTGCTAGCTTCATGCCGTTCTTTATCCGTGATCGCAATCGCCATCACAAAGTCGGCTTCATTTCCCCCGGTAATAAACGTTTTTTCACCATTTAGCACCCATTCACTGCCATCTTTTACTGCAGTCATTTTGATGTTCTGTGTATCGGACCCGGCTCCGGGCTCAGTCATGGCAAAGCATGATTTCTTCTCACCGTTGATCGTGGGGATTAAGTATTTTTTCTTTTGCTCCTCGTTTCCGTAATAAAGGATGTTGTCAGCTGAACCGCCGAATTGGAACGGAACAAACGTTTTGGAAACTTCCATTAAAACAATCGCCATCATCATCTGTCCAAGGTTGGCTCCGCCGTACTCTTCAGGGGTGTTAATTCCCCAAAAACCGGCTTCTTTTGCTTTTAATTGCAATTCTTTCAGCTTACCCGGCTCCAAGCTGGGCCGGCCTTCCCGTTCGTTGCGCAGAACTTCGTTTTCAAGCGGCATTAACTCTTTTTCTACAAATTTGCGAATGGTTTTTTGCACCATTCGTTGTTCATCTGTCAAACGTAAATGCATATCCTTCACTCCTATCGTATACTTTAAAAATGTGTCAATCCTGCTACAAACTATATGCTAAATTCCAGATGAACATACCTACCGGTTGGTATGTACTATTATTCTATTCTGATTTTTCAGATAAAACAAGTATTTTTAAAAAATTTTTTAGCCTTTTTAAAAATTAATTGCAATTAAATGTGAGAAAAGCTAACATGATAGATAAATAGGATGAATTACAGGGGCTGAATTGACATGCAAACAGAGTATACGGTACGAGATGCAACGATAAATGATTTACCTGCGATTGTTGAAATCTATAACTCTACAATCGCAAGCCGGATGGTTACGGCAGATACAGAACCTGTAACGGTGGAGAGCAGGAAAAAGTGGTTTTTTGATCATTCTCCTGAAGCACGGCCTTTGTGGGTGATCGAAAAGGATGGGCAAATTGCCGGCTGGGTCAGCTTTCAATCGTTTTATGGGCGGCCAGCCTACAACGGGACAGTGGAGATCAGCATTTATATCCATTCAGATTATCGGGGTAGAAAATTGGGGAAGTTTCTACTGGAGTACGCGATTGGCGAGTGTCCAAATCTGAACATCAAAACATTGCTTGCGTTCATTTTTGGCCACAACAAGCCAAGTTTGAAACTATTTGCTTCCTTTGGGCTTGTGAAATGCGCGCATCTGCCAAATATTGCGGAATTGGATGGAATCGAGCGAGACTTAATCATTCTCGGAAAACGAATCGAGCAGAACAAGCGGCGTGAACTAAATTAAGCGAACAATTTCTGGATTATTAAAAACGAGCAAAAGATTTTTGCTCGTTTTTAAATGCTAGTTTACCGAAGTTAAATAATCCTTAAGTGCTAGTTGCAGGGTTCCTTTCATTTCTGCTTTATTTTTGAACGTAAGCCCCAAATGGATCATTTTTCGGACGATTTCCGGACGCAAGCCGGTGATAACGGCTTTACAGCCCATCATCACAGTCCCGTCAATGATGTTTACAAGTTGATCGATGACATCGGCCTCCATTTCCGAGATGCCGGAAAAGTCGATAATCAAGGTTTGAATATATATTCGATTTATTTCAAGCAATACTTTTTCTTCAAGTACCTTCGTTCGGTACGTATCGATTGAACCAATTAGCGGCAAAATGCTGACCGTGGAGGTAATTGGAATAATCGGAACAGATAAATTTTCCACTAATCTTTTTTGGGCTTCAAGCAATTGATCTTTAAAATCCGAATAGCTCAGGAAAAACTTATTTAAGAATTGATCTATTCGATCATTAATTCTTTTTTCTAAAATAAAAAAGTTCTTCAAATCCAGTGGCGTCCCTTTTGATTGGAAATACTCTTCCAAAAACTCCCATAGCGTCCTTCGAATGGCTTGTACCCATTCCAATTTGAATGCCAAAGTCAGCGAGTGGGTTGCCCAAGCAATGCCCTCTTGTTTGGCAAACCGATCTAATTCTTCTTCTTGCTCTTCGATCACAAATAAAACGAGCTTGTAAGCATTCGTTAACAAATCAATATTTCCGATAATAAGGATTTCATCAATCTTATCCCTAACATTCACTGCTTCATTAAGCAAATTTTCTTCAAATTGTTTTCGGTATTTTCCAATAAAATCTTTTAAATCATTTCGGTCTTCGAAAAACGTTTCCACCACAACTCCTCCATTTCAATTTAAATGATTGAACGGATATATCATATTGGAAATGTAACGTAAAACATCATTTTAGGCAAATATTATGGCTAAATTTCGCAGATTTAAATCGATTTACCTATTCCTCCAAAAAGCGCCTGCGGTTTTCCGCAGATGGCAGCATGCAGCTGTCTTTTTTGCCGAACCAGCGATAGCGATTTTTGGCAATCACATCATATACAAAATCGCGGATCGGTTTCGGAATGATCCGGAAAATAACAATCAGTTTCCAAAGGCCTGTTAATCGTGAGCAGATTTTAAGAACGGCAGCTGATTTCTCAAATGCCATCCCATCTTCAAGCAAAATCACACTGTTTTGGCTTGAAGGCAAACGATACTTTTTTAAAAGCATCATTCCTGTTTTGCTTTGCAGCGAGGCAAATTGAAAATAGCCCTTCGGATCTCGTTTGATAATAAATTGCACTGTCCCGCTGCATAGATTGCATTCACCATCAAATAAAACAATCCCTTCCATATTGTGTCACCAACCTTTTGGCCAATCTGTGCTATGCTGCCGCCTCTGTTCGTCTTTTTGGGCAAAAAGAATCAGCGGAAAGCCAATTAACAATAAAATTGTGATTAAGGAGACGACGCCCGGCCATTTGAAGGACGTCCAGAAATAGCCACCATATGTTCCGATGACGCTCGAACCTAAATAATAAAACAGCAAGTATAATGACGATGCTTGGGCTTTGAAGCGGCCGGAGCGTTCCCCTACCCAAGCGCTTGCGATCGAGTGGCTTGCAAAAAAACCAAACGTAAAGATGGAAAGCCCAATGATTTTACCTATCAAAGAAGGAATAAGTGAGAGTATCGCACCGGCAATCATTATCCCAAGTGAAAATTTTAATACTAGCGCGTTGCCGTATGCATCTGCTTTCCTGCCCATATAAACTGAGCTGAAGGTGCCAAAAAGATAGACAACGAAGATAAAGCCGATCACTGTTTGACTTAAACGATATGGCGGTTCGACAAGTTGAAAGCCGATGTAATTATAGAGTGTCACAAAGCTGCCCATTAGGAGGAAAGCGAGCAGAATCAAAGCCATCAAGGATTTATTAATCAAATGCGCCCGATAACCGCGGACAGCCGTTTTCCAGTTGAACATTTTTTTTGCTGTTTTCCGTGGTGATGGGAGAATGTAATAAAAAAGACAGCTAA
>JAKACS010000031.1 GCA_021821235.1 Bacillota bacterium | reverse complement strand
TATGGGCAGGCAGCCCATGTTTAATGGATTGACACCGTGCTTTTGATAGAGTGCCATCATTTCCTGCTGGAGCTCTTGTTTTTTCTTCGCATCTTTTTCAGTTTTCATTTTCTTTTGGATGGCATCCATTTCTGGCTTTAGAACATCCATTTTTTCTTTCATTGCCATTTGATTTTTATATTGTTTCAACATTAAAGGCATTAAAGCAAGCCGAATGATCAGCGTAATAATGATAATCGACAACCCATAGCTGCCATTAAAAACTTTGGCAACCGCCTGGATCGATATTGCAAATGGATTAACAAAGTACTGGTAAAAAAATCCGCTGCTGCTCCCATTTTGGGCTGAGCAAGCTGATAACAAGAACGTACTGAGAATGAATAGCAATACGAGTGCAACTGAAGAACGTTTGATTTTCATATTTCCTCCTAAAAAATAAAATAGTCATGTCTAAATGAATAAGAAGGAAATAGGTTCTTCCGCATCATCCTGGGTGCATTTTTTTCTTCTGATGTATTTAACAATTCGGATGAGGATTACATTCGCGTTCAAACGGCTTTTCTTTTTGTATAGAAAGAATGGTTGAATCACCTTTGCATTTGCCGGATTGGATATCGACCCGAGAAAGGAGCCCTCAACACTCCATGCCCATATATATTTGAGAGAAATCCCAACTGTAATACTAATATATAAAGCATTTAAGGCGTTTATATCAGAAAAATCAATGATTACTTGAAACAAAGAAACCACCTCACATTTATACCACTGTTAAGTATAATGGAGTTAACAGGGAGAATCAATTTATTCATTCAAAATCGCAATAAATTTGCGAGTTTCTACAAATGAAGAAGAACTGGGTGGTGTATCGTTACCAATACGTGATTGTGTCAAGAACACCCACAAAAAGGAGAAGAATTCCGGCCGTTTTTTGGACAATTCCGCCAATTTTCCTGCTCTTTTTTAATAATGAACCATCCATCCCAAGGTACCAAATGATGAACAAAAAGAGTAAAAGCGGAAACGACGTGCCAATTGCAAAGATTGTTGGCAGAATAGCTCCATAGGAAGAACTCAACACAATCGGCATAAGCGTAAGGAAAAACAGAACGAACATCGTAGGACAAAAAGCAATTGAGAAGCTGATACCCATTAAAAAAGAGCCCCAGCGCCCGCCTTTTGTAAAAGTAGGAATTCGGGAAAATAGCCGGTTAACCCAGTTGAGTTTAAATACACCAAGCAAAAAAAGCCCTAAAAAGATAATAAAAGGACCGATCAATTGACGAGAAGCGGCAAAAAAACTGGTCATCGCGGTTTGAAACTCTCTTCCAGCCAGCCATACGGCAAGTCCAAGTCCGGAAAAGACGAATATCTTTCCAATAATAAACAAAAGAGCTTCTAACCATTGTTTTCTCGATTGAAGCGTTTTATTGCCGTAATACGTAATGGCACTAAGATTACCTGTCAACTGGCAAGGGGCAAGGGCACCGACCAGCCCAAGCAAAAAGGCAGCCAGCAGGGGGATTTGCCTGGAATCATTTAAGATTGCCAAAAATGGCGCACTTAAAAAATTGCTGATAGAACTTAAAATCGCATACATCGTTTTGCCCCTTCCATTCGGATTTGCATCTAAACTGCAGAAACTTCCTTTCAATTTAGCAAATAAATGTGCAGAAATGATGAAAAAAGAAAAAACACTGAGAAAATCAGTGCTTTTAAAGGTTGCTATTCTGAAACGGCTGCCAGTGGGATGCAAGCATTTCATAAGCAGCGGCAACTTGTTTTTCTGACGGAGGTTCAATATCAGTAAGTGAATATTCATACCCGAGAGTTTCCCATTTGTAGATACCAAGTTTATGATACGGCAGAATTTCGATTTTTTGAACATTCGCTAATGTTCCGATAAACTCGCCCAGTTTCTGCAAATCTTCACGTGCATCAGTTCTAGTTGGAACAAGCACATGACGAATCCAGACGGGCACCCTTCGGTCGGATAAAAACTTGGCAAATTCTAAAATATGCTCATTGGCCATACCAGTCAGCTTGATATGCTTTTTGCTGTCGATATGTTTTAAGTCAAGTAAAATTAAATCCGTGTACTTCAATACTTCTTCAAGCATCTCTTGAAAAGGCTTTGCCTTTGAAAAACATCCTCCAGAAGTGTCAATCGCTGTATGGATGCCTCTTTTCTTGCATTCTTTAAACAATTCAAGCAGGAAAGGAAGCTGCAGAAGCGGTTCTCCGCCGCTTACGGTTATGCCGCCGCCGGAAGCCTGAATGAAAGGGAGGTAGTCCATTAAATCGTTCATGATTCCGTGAACTGCCATTTCCTGTCCGCTGCCAATTTCCCATGTATCGGCATTATGACAAAACTGACAGCGCAGCAGACAGCCTTGGGTAAAAACAATATAACGAATTCCCGGGCCATCAACTGTTCCAAACGTTTCGATTGAGTGGATTTTTCCAATCATTTTGGTGTTCCCCTTTCATTTATTGGCCGGGCTCTCGAATGAATCAGAGCCCGTGTCCGGCGTTTTCCTTATAAAGATTCATGGAAGGTACGGTTAATGACGTCAAGCTGCTGTTCTTTTGTTAATTTAATAAAATTCACTGCGTATCCTGAAACGCGAATCGTTAATTGCGGATAACGCTCTGGGTGTTCCATTGCATCAAGCAGTGTTTCTTTATTAAAAACGTTGACGTTTAAATGATGGCCGGATTTTACTGCATAGCCGTCCAAGATGGAAACAAGATTTTGTACTCGTGTTTCTTCTTCTTTGCCCAATGCTTTCGGTACAATGGAGAATGTGTTGGAAATGCCATCCATTGCGTAGCTGTATGGTAGTTTGGCAACGGATGAAAGCGAAGCAAGCGTACCTTTCTGATCACGGCCATGCATTGGATTGGCACCCGGTGCAAATGGTTCACCTGCACGGCGTCCATCTGGTGTATTACCGGTTTTTTTGCCATAAACGACATTGGACGTAATCGTTAAGATTGACATCGTATGCAGTGAATCACGATACGTATGATGTTTGCGCAATTTTTTCATAAAGCGTTCAACGATATCAACAGCGATGCTGTCTACAAGGTCATCATTGTTTCCGTATTTCGGGAAGTCTCCTGTTGTTTCAAAATCAACGGCAATACCGTTTTCATCGCGGATCGCTTTAACGGTCGCGTATTTAATTGCGCTTAATGAATCGGCTGCAACACTTAAACCGGCAATGCCAGTCGCCATCGTTCTTAGAATTTTCGTGTCGTGAAGAGCCATCTCCAAACGCTCGTAGCTGTATTTATCATGCATATAGTGGATGATGTTTAGTGTATTGATATAAAGGCCTGCAAGCCAATCCATCATTAGATCAAATTTAGCCATGACTTCTTCATAGTCCAATATTTCCGATGTTATCGGCTGATATTGCGGCCCAACTTGAATTTTCAATTTTTCATCCACACCACCATTAATTGCGTAAAGCAGCGTTTTCGCCAAATTTGCCCGGGCGCCAAAGAATTGCATTTGCTTGCCGATTTCCATTGCGGAAACACAACAGGCAATCCCGTAATCATCACCATACTCCGGTCGCATAATTTCATCATTTTCGTATTGAATCGCACTGGATTTTATCGACATTTCCGCAGCATATTTTTTAAAGTTTTCAGGAAGTTGTTTAGACCATAAAATCGTTAAGTTAGGCTCTGGTGCCGGGCCTAAATTGTCTAAAGTATGCAAGAAGCGGAACGAGCTTTTCGTGACAAGTGAACGTCCGTCCATCGCCATGCCGGCAATCGATTCCGTAACCCATGTTGGATCACCGCTGAACAGTTCATTGTAATCAGGTGTCCGGGCAAATTTTACTAGTCGGAGTTTCATAACGAAATGATCAACAAGTTCTTGCGCTTCCTGCTCCGTTAAAACACCTTGCTTTAGATCACGTTCAATGTAAATATCAAGGAAAGTAGAGACGCGGCCTAGACTCATTGCTGCCCCATTTTGTTCTTTAATAGCAGCCAAATAGCCGAAGTAGAGCCATTGGAACGCTTCCTGCGCGTTTTCTGCCGGCTGAGAGAGGTCAAATCCATAACTTCCAGCCAGTATTTTTAATTCTTGTAAGGCGCGGATTTGTTCAGAAATTTCCTCGCGAAGACGGATGTTGTCTTCGGTCATGATCGAGCTAGTATTTTGCAGATCCTTTTTTCGTTCATTAATTAAGAAATCGACACCGTATAATGCCACTCTACGATAATCTCCGATAATCCGGCCTCGCCCATATGCGTCAGGGAGACCCGTGATGATCGCGGCTTTTCTAGCCAGTTTCATTTCATCAGTATAGGCATCAAACACCCCCTGGTTATGCGTTTTTCTGTATTCGGTAAAAATTCTTTCAATCTCTGAATTTAATGTATAACCGTATGCTTCGCATGATTGTTTTGCCATCCGGATGCCGCCGAAAGGCTGAAGTGATCGCTTGAAGGGTTCGTCGGTTTGAACGCCGACAACTTTTTCAATCGGTTTGTTCAAATATCCTGGCCCATGGGATATAATCGTCGAAACGGTTTCGGTATCCATATCCAACACGCCGCCATTTTCCCGTTCTCGTGTTGCCAATTCCATTACTTGTTCCCAAAGTCTGTTTGTAGCCTCGGTTGCCGGAGCCAAAAAGGATTCATCCCCGACGTATTCCGTATAATTTCTCAAAATAAAATCACGTACGTTTACTTCTCTCGTCCAAGCGCCTTTTTCAAACCGATACCATTGTTCCATTATTATTCACCTCGAATATTCTTTCAACTTATATAACAGATTACTTTCTTAATCCACAGATAAAGTATAACAGACATTTTCTTGTCGGGATTGTGAAATTGTTAACATATTGTGAAGTGGTGAATAAACGGGGGATTTTATGAAATTTCTATGAACAGATTCATGTAATAGAAAAATCTGTACTATAAAAATTAACAAAAAATTAATTCCTGTTATATATAAAGATCAACCAGGTTGAAATTTTTAGTATGTAACACGGTGGGATAAAGGGGGATGCAGAGTTTAGTGTTTTGATGGTTGAACTGATTAAATTCTGTCAACACTAGTAAAGTTTTAAGGCAATGATTATTATTTTCTTTGTTTTTGCTGCGGAAAAGATTATATTTAAAACAGTAAAGAAAATATAGGTGGTTAGATTGTTGGGGATAAAAAAAGAAAGAATTTTTACGATAGTAAAGTTTGTTTTCCCACTTTTTTTATTAATGCTTGCTATTTTCGAAATGAGGAAATTTGCCCGCGGATTAAATGTTCATTTGCTTAACCAAGAGTTGAACAATTTACAGCTGGGAACATTAATGCTGATTTTATTTGCCACCCTTGTCGCCGTGTTTCCCATGTTTTTTTATGACATTATTTTAGTCAAAATTTTGCGTTTCCGCGTTCCTAAAAAAGAACTCTTGGAATATTCTTTTATTGCGAATTCGTTTTCAAATCTGATTGGGTTTGGCGGCTTAATCGGAGCAATGTTGCGGACATACTTTTATCATACATATGATCCGGATAAAAAGAGATTGGTCGGTGGGATTGCTTCCGTCTCATTGTTCTATTTAACCGGGATCTCGCTTTTTTCATGGATTGTTGTTGTTTTTTACCGCCGTTTTCCATTGTTTATTGAAGAGGAATGGCTTTATTTTGCTGTCGTCGGGATCAGTCTTTATTTACCTGTGTTTATTTTGGTTCATTGGATGAAAAGCAAAAAAGAAGATCAAAATTTGATCACATTTTCAATTGGAAAAAAACTTGTTCTTGTATCACTGATGGAATGGACAGCTATTTTTTCTGTTATTTTGCTTTTAAGTAGGCTGCTAGGTATTTCGATTCAGGTACAATCGCTTTTTCCTATTTTTATTATTGCTTCCTGTGCCGGGATTATAAGTATGATTCCCGGAGGGCTTGGTTCGTTTGATTTAATTTTTATTTGGGGGATGCAGGGGCTGCATGCCCCTGCAGAAAAAGTTCTTGTGCTGCTATTATTTTATCGAATTGGCTATTATGTGCTGCCGTTCTTAATCAGTCTCGTTCTTTTTGTCCGCTCATTTTGGCAGAAATGGAACAAATCATGGAACAATTTGCCGAATGCGATTTTACAAAGATTCAGTCATATTTTGTTAACGGCTCTTGTCTTTGTCGCGGGTTTAATTTTGCTGCTTTCTGCAAGTGTGCCAGGGATTCTATCCAGACTTAAAATTGCCCAGGAGTTTTTGTCATTGCCAATAATGAATTTGTCGCATCAACTTTCAGTCGCGGCCGGCTTTCTCCTTCTGGGGCTGTCACGGGGGATTGAATACAGTGTAAAAAGAGCGTATGCCTTAACGATGGGTGCCCTTGTTTTGGCAGCACTATTTTCGATTTTTAAAGGCATTGATTATGAGGAAGCCGCGTTTCTCATTACGGTTGCGATTATTTTAAGGCTGTCAAAAGGACAATTTTATCGCGAGAGCTATGTGATGACATGGGGAAAGACTGTTTTCGATGTTTTGCTTGTAGTCATTATCACTTCCATGTATCTTTTGATTGGCTATTCGAATTTGCCTTCTGCAAAGTTTAATATTCCGCGAAATTTGCAGCCATATATCATTTTGGATTATCGCGATTTGTTTAACAGCGCCATTATTGGTCTGGCGATTGCCTTCGTTATCATGCTGTTTGGCTATTTGATTAGCCGGCCGGATAAATGGACAATGATTCATTCCCGCGATCATGAGACGGAAATTTTAAAACATTTAAATGATTATAATGCAGGGAATTTGGCGCATTTGGTCTTTTTGCATGATAAATATATTTATTGGAACCGTAGGAAAAATGTCCTTTTCATGTACCAACCATATGCAGACAAGCTTGTCGTGCTTGGCGATCCGATAGGGGAAAAAACAGAAATTGCCAATGCCATACAGGATTTTCATGAGGTTGCGGATCTTCACGGTTATACGCCCGTTTTCTATCAGGTTTCAGATGAAATGCTTGCCTATTTGCATGGCAATGGCTATGCATTTTTTAAATTGGGGGAGGAAGCCTCAGTCGACCTTGAGAAAATTCATTTATCAATGGAAAATAAGCGTATTTCTCATTTGGCAGAAGAGAATTTTTCTCAACAGGAGTATAGGTTTGAAGTAATCAAACCGCCATATCCAAAACAATTGGAAGCTGAATTGGAGAAAATATCTGATACATGGCTTGAAGGAAGAGTGGAAAAAGGATTCTCTATCGGTTTTTTCGATAAGAACTATTTGAACCGCGGATATTTGGCCGTAGGAAAAAATAGTGACAATCAATTAATTGGTTTTGCGAGCATAATGCCCAATTATGACAACCAGCATACAGTTTCTGCAGATTTACTGCGTTTTTTCCCGACTGTTCCTGCCGAGGCAGCTGAATGGTTATTAATCTCTCTTTTTGGCTGGGCACGAAAGCATGGATATCGCCGCTTTAATTTGGGAATGGTACCCCTTGCTCATGTTGGATTATCACGCTTTTCATTTTTGAGTGAACGAATTGCAGCGCAAATTTTTTTGCATAGTCATTTTATTGATCGAATGCGAAAGTTCAATGAAAAGGTTGCAGATCTATGGGAACCCAAATACTTGGCCTATCGGAGAAAATCCTCCCTACCCTTAACGATGCTGCAGATTTCTTTACTGATTTCGAAGAAAAGGACGTAAAAACCGGTCACCTTTATCGATGGCCGGTTTTTGTTGCTAATAAAATCCTTTTTCTTTACGTTTTGGTAACAGATGTGGACGGCGGCTGTAAATCTGTTAAAATCAGATAGGATAAAGTGAAACGGCAATCCGTGTCAGATTTTCTTGGTTTACCGTGAATCAATCGGGTAAAAGTATACAAAAGGTGTTGAAATCTGTTGAAATCTGTCTTTTCTTTTCTGCTCATCATTCTTGTCTTTTCTTACCAGTCAACAAGTTTTGCTGCTGCAGTCACCTCGAAAGTCGATGTGAAAAGTGAAGCAGCGGTGTTGCTGGATTCGGATACAGGTGCAGTCCTTTATGCAAAAAATCCGGATGAAAAATTGTACCCTGCCAGTCTAACAAAGATTGCTACAGCTATTTATGCGATCGAAAAAGGAAATTTAAATGATATCGTAACCGTCAGTGCAAATGCTGTCCGGCAAGAGGGGACAAAAGTCTACTTAAATGAAGGGGAACAAGTTCCGCTAAAAAAACTAATCCAAGGGATGATCATCAATTCCGGCAATGATGCAGCAGTCGCCGTTGCGGAACATTTAGATGGGAATGTTGATCAATTTGCCGAAAATCTAAATACCTATTTGCAAGCAAAAATCGGAGTGAAAAATACCCACTTTACGAATCCCAATGGATTATTTAACAAAGACCACTACACAACAGCAATGGATTTAGCTTTAATCACAAGTTACGCAATGAAAAACCCTGTTTTTGGGGAAATTTTTGGTACAAAAGAATTAAAGTGGAATGGCCAATCATGGAATACAACTTTGATTACCCACCATCGAATGCTAAAAGGTGAAATCCCTTATCCGGGAATAACCGGCGGAAAAACGGGTTATGTGGATGAATCAAAACAAACGCTTGCTACAACCGCAAACAATGGAAAAATAAAATTAACAGCGATTGAACTAAAAGGAAAAACGAAAAAAGAAATTTATAATGATACGATTCAATTGCTTGACTATGGGTTTGCTCAGTTTCAGCACGAAACAGTCACAAAGGATGATGTCTTTCAATATGGAAAACAATCATTTCTTCCTTCAGGTAATCTGATGATTACGGTACCGATTCAAGGAGCAACAAAGGTTGTCAACAAAAAAGGCTTGCTTTCGATTAAAAATCAGGATGGACAAACGATTCAGACTTTTTGGCTCTCCAAAAAGCCGGAAAAGCCGACAACCAATAGCAAATCAAATCCGATAAAAGGGCCGGTTTATCATTTAAACGCCTTTTATGGAATCGCCATTTTTGCGCTTGCGGGAATTGCCATCAGCCTGCGAAGAAAAATGTGGCTAAAAAAGCCGTGAAAAAAAGTCATTTTCACGGCTTTTGCTTATTTTTGTAGCAAAGTGAAGTTGGCTGAGTCATAGAATGAAATAAGGTGCCAGATTGAAAAATGGCTCGATTTTTTTTGCGGTGGATGACAATAAGCGGGGTGATGGTTTGGATCATGATCAATTTAAACAATGGCTTGAAATTGCTCAAAATATGAATGGCAATGATTTTTGGCACAATATATTTGACCAGGAATTTGCTCAGCAATTTATAAATGAAAAGCAATCACCCTTTCAAGTAAAAGAAAATCATCAACAATCGAATCCGCAGCAAGAAAAGGCGAGAACGTTTCCGTTAATTGATATGATCGAAGGCAAAGAGGAAGTGGTTATTTTAATTGAATTGCCAGGGGTAAAAAGGGAAAATGTTGAACTTGGATTAAAAGGCAATGTCCTGGTAATCAAAGGGAAAGCCATACCATTGCATTCCAATCATACGTTAATCCACTCTGAGCGATTCTACGGAGAGTTCCAAAGGGAAATCCCATTGCCGGATAAACTTAACTCAGAGGATTTACATGCCCAATTCTGGAAAGGAATCTTATTTGTTAGTTACAAACGCCAACCTGAAGAACAGTCAGACAGTCCCATCGAATAGTTTGCTGCAAGAGGATTAACAAGCCGGTTTAATAAAATTTCCCAACAGAGACTAAAGTGAATATCCCTTTAGTCTCTGTTTTAGCCACAAAAAAACCTGTCTTAAAGCAGGTTGGTCAATCGGTTATGATCCTAGTCTATTTTCAATTTCATTCAGCACTTGATCGGCAGTCATCCCATCAGCATCAATGACAGAACCGTTCGTCGTTTTTTCCTGCATCCCCATGACATTTGAATCCAGCCCTGTTACAACACAGCAATCACAACCCCGGGTATCTGTCTCCTGTTTTAATTCAACAACATCATATCCTTTTTCGCGCAAAGCTTGCTGGACATTCGTAAGCGATTCTTCTACTCCAATTTTAGCCATACAAAACACCTCCTCCTACTCATTAGCATGCCAAGATCATCTGGAATTATACGGGCACAATCAAGAATAGGAAAGCCGCGAAATTTCCAAACTAAAAGAGGAGGTGGGAAAATGGGCAAACGAAAAAAAGATCCATCGACAATAGGACTAAATTCAGCGCAAGTAGAAGGGCAAGGGACAACAACAACAGAAACTGGCAGTCAGATGAAATCATCAACCCGAAAAAAACAAAAGCAGATTTAAATGAAAGAAACAGGGGGCACATTCAACTGTGCCCCCAAAATTGATTTAGTCTACCGATACATTTCGGCTACTTGCTTTTGCAATTGTGCATCCTCAAGGTATTCATCATAAGTTATTTGTTTATCCATTAAACCAGTTGGTGTTAGCTCAAAAATTCGGTTTGCAATTGTTTGAATGAATTGATGGTCATGTGATGCGAAAATCAGGGAACCTTTAAAATTCACTAAGCCGTTGTTTAAGGCAGTAATCGATTCCAAGTCAAGATGATTGGTCGGTTCGTCCAACAACAGCACATTTGCACCACTTAACATCATTTTGGAAAGCATGCAGCGAACCTTTTCACCTCCGGATAGAACATTTGCTTTTTTTAATACTTCTTCTCCTGAAAACAGCATCCTTCCCAAGAATCCCCGCAGAAAGCTTTCACTTTGATCGTTCGGGGAAAATTGCCGAAGCCAGTCAACAAGATTGAGATCGCAGTTTTCAAAATACACTGAGTTGTCTTTTGGAAAATAGGCTTGGGAAGTGGTAATTCCCCATTTAAAGGTACCATTGTCCGCTTCCAGTTCACCTGTTAAGATTTTAAATAAAGTGGTCTTCGCTAGTTCGTTTGAACCAACTAGAGCAATTTTATCGTCTTTATTCATCGTAAAGCTAATATTGTCAAGAATTTTTTCGCCATCAATTGTTTTTGTTAGCCCTTCGACGCGAAGTAAATCATTGCCAATTTCCCGCTCTGGGGTAAAGCCAACATAAGGATAGCGGCGGGAAGAAGGTTTAATATCCTCCAGGCTGATTTTTTCAAGCAATTTTTTTCGCGATGTTGCTTGTTTCGATTTTGAAGCATTAGCGCTAAACCGGGCAATAAAATTTTGCAGTTCTTTTATTTTTTCTTCCTTTTTTTTATTTGCATCCTGCGCCATTTTGAGTGCCAGTTGGCTTGATTCATACCAGAAGTCGTAGTTTCCAACATAAAGCTGAATCTTTCCAAAGTCTAAATCAGCAATATGGGTGCAAACTTTATTAAGAAAATGACGGTCATGCGAGACAACGATCACCGTATTTTCGAAATTAATCAAAAACTCTTCAAGCCACTGAATCGCTTTAATGTCCAGATGGTTTGTTGGTTCGTCGAGCAAAAGAACATCGGGTCTCCCAAACAATGCTTGGGCAAGCAAAACTTTCACTTTATCGGAACCAGATAACTCTGCCATTTTCTTATCATGCAGTTCTTCACCAATTCCGAGGCCTTTCAGGAGGATCGCAGCTTCTGACTCTGCTTCCCAGCCATTTAACTCGGCAAATTCTCCTTCTAGCTCAGCTGCTTTCATACCATCTTCATCACTGAAATTTTCCTTCATATATATAGCATCTTTTTCTTGCATTACTTGATAAAGCCTTGTATGCCCCATGATGACTGTTTTCAAGACTTCAACTTCTTCATATTCAAAATGGTTCTGTTTTAAGACGGCAAGCCGTTCATTTGGTCCGAGCTGGACACTGCCGGTTTGTGGTTCAATTTCGCCTGATAAAATTTTTAAAAAAGTAGATTTCCCTGCCCCATTGGCACCAATCAAACCGTAGCAATTGCCAGGTGTGAATTTGATATTGACATCTTCAAAAAGCTTTCGTTCCCCGTATCGTAAACCAACATTGCTAACCGTAATCATTCATTATCCTCCAAAAACAAAATATGTACAAAATTATACCATTTGCAAAGGGAAAGGGCGAATAGTTTCTTCGAATTCCGTTAATTTCCTTGCTTTTTCTTAAAAAAAGAACCAAAAATGGTAAATGCCTGTGTTTATTTGTCAAAATTACGGGTAGTATTACCATGTGTTCGCGAAACACGGTAGTCTTTCATTGATAATTTCGTTTGTTCACAAAAATATTTTCTGAAATTAACAATTTATTCACAAATTTAATGTAAAATGGGTTTAGTTAAGCAAACAAAGAAGGTGAAATAATGGCTAAAAAACAAATTGCCGAACTCGTAAGCAAGCTAAAAAAAGCCGGAATTAAAGCGAGTTTAACGAAACCAAAGTCAAATTAC
>JAKACS010000030.1 GCA_021821235.1 Bacillota bacterium | reverse complement strand
GCACATTCAAATTGCACCCAATGTTGTTCCATTTAAAAATCCGCCTGCAATGAAGTGGGTGAAAGTGGATGGTCGATGGATCAATCAATGTAATGAGGTTGAGGCAATTGAAATTGTCAATATTTTGAAAGAAATCTTAATAAAACATCCAGGAAAAACAGTTGGGATCATTACTTTTAATGTCAAGCAGCAATCCAAAATACAGGATTATATTGAAACAAGATTAGGTGAAGATGCTGAATTTAACTCGGTTTATCATCAAATGCTGACAAGGGATCTTGACGAACAAATTTTTGTGAAAAATATTGAAAACGTGCAAGGGGACGAAAGAGATTTTATTCTTTTCTCCATAACTTATGCGAAAAATGAAGAGGGAAAAGTGCATAATCGCTTTGGCTTGTTAAATAAAAAAGGTGGAGAAAACAGACTCAATGTTGCGATTACCCGGGCAAAAGAAGGGATAACCGTCGTCTCTAGTATTGAACCCGAAGAACTTAATGTTGCCAATGCTTCCCACACTGGACCCAAGCTACTAAAAGCTTATTTAAAATATGCAAAGGCTGTTTCCAATGTACAAATAGACCAAATTAAATCAGTCGTTCAAGAAATAAACGAAAATGTGAACACCCATGTTCAACAAAAGGAATTGCACTTTGATTCGCCATTTGAAGAGCAAGTCTACAAGCAATTACGAAATCTTGGTTATGAAGTTACTACGCAAGTGGGTATGTCCGGGTATAGAATTGATTTGGCTATTGTCCATCCAAACGATTCATCCCGATACATTTTAGGCATTGAATGTGATGGTGCTATGTATCATAGTTCTCCTAACGCAAAGGAACGAGACGTCTATCGTCAAAAATACCTTGAAAACAAGGGCTGGAAAATCGAAAGAATTTGGAGTCGCAACTGGTGGAAAAACCCAACAGCAGAAATGGAAAGGATTGATAAAAAGGTTCAAGAATTGTTAAGAAGTGAAGCTGTGAAGGAGAAAGCTGTTAATTAAATGGATTACTTCAGATAAAATAGATAAAAAGATAATAAGGGTTTTCTTTATTATTTTTAAGGAATTACGCGGGCACAAGGCTGATAAAATGATGCAACATCTGGGCAAACACTCGTAATGGAGTATCCAGATGTTGTTTTTTTTAAAAAAACAAATTCCAAAAGACAAGATTATTATGGAAATGACTATGATCAGAAAAGTTTGTTAGTTAATACTATCCCGGAAATGGTATGTGAATTTTTTATGATATTTTAGCCGCTGTAGCTAAAATTGAGAAATAATCCTTGGGGGTATCGTATGATCAACTCATAGAACGATTTAGTTTCTGATGTCGTCATAAAAAACAATATAGCTGATTGGAAGCATATCGGGGGTTATTGAAAATTTACACGGCACTGTTTTGTTGAGAGTGCCTAATTTTAATTTGGTTTTAATTCTTACTTTACATATAGGAATTATAAGTTTATAATACAATTAATCAAATAAAAATAATTAGATAGAATGAAAAGTTACTTGTATTAAGGAAAGGTTTAGTAAAACGGAAGGGGTGTTTTTTAATGAGAAAACATGATGAGAAAAAGCGCCAAAAACTTATCAATAAACTAATTTTTTTAAACGTATATAATAAAGAAG
This sequence comes from Bacillota bacterium, assembly GCA_021821235.1. Next base: position 10,771 of record JAKACS010000030.1, on the reverse strand, counting down.
ATCGTCAGCTTTATAAGCTGCCAATAGCAAAATTAGAATCTGAGTATAGGAAATTTAAATTGCAAAGCCATCCGCATGGTGAGTTTGGTTCTATCCAATTGGTATAGATAGATTTGATTTATATAGGAAAACGAGAGGAGTTTCATGGTCAGCCCTCAGAAGAATTAATATTTTAATCAGCTAGGTGGCTGACCCTCCGAACTACTTGCCACTGCCACAAATGATTTTGTAATTCAGCCCTCGTTCTTTTGCTTGAGCCGCTAATGTCATTTCAAATTGCCTCGCCCCAAAATTGCTTATTTTCTCTTATCTGGATTCTTTCAAGAAGTTCACAAAGGCATTTACCGCTGATAGGGAAAGGGATCTTTTTCGATATAGCAGCCATGTATTTCTTGTTAACGGTTGGTGATTCCGTTTGGTTAATTTTATTTTGTGTACATCATCGTCGCTTTTTAAGCACATTGCCGGGAGAATTGCATAGCCAAGTCCCATGAGAACCATTTCTTTGCATGTATCTATACGGTCTACCTCCATGGTAATGGTAGGAGGCTGCTCAAACATTTCCTGCCACCAATTATCAATTGTTGTTTTTAACGATTGATCTGTTTCGTAATTCACTCTTGGGAGATTAGTTAACTCCTTTAAATTCTTTATTGGTTCTTTTGAAACAATTACAATTGGTTCCTCAAGAAATAAATGTTTTTCTTCCGGCCAAGTATAATTTTCCCGGACTATGGCAAGGTGGACTTCTTCTTTATGAAGCAAATGATTAATTTCAACACTCCAACCAGTTTTTACATGGATTTCAACATCGGGATAATGACTCACAAAATCTTTTAAAATAGCAGGGAGTTTGTATCGAGCAAAAATACTGGAAACACCAATTCTTAATTTTCCTTTGATTTCTTTATCCATATTCTGTATAAATTCCTTTGTATTTCTGAGCTGAAGGATCATGTTTCTTGCATATTGGGCCAGATATTCGCCTTGAGATGTAAATTCTACTCCTCTCTTTCCTCTAGCGACAATCATTGTTCCAAATTCCCTTTCCAATTGCTGTAATCGATAGGTCAATGCAGGCTGAGAAATATAAAGTTTTTCCGCAGCCTTAGAGATATTCCGTTCCTCAAAAATAGTTTTAAGAATAATCCAGTCCTTCTCATTCATACAATCATAAACCCCCTTTTCCATAAGTTTTATTTATGGTTATTTCGGTGAAAAACAAATTTTTTTTATAACTCTCATTATACTATAATTATTTAAAAATTCTAAATTCAAACAATAAATATTTGAAAGGACACCAAAAAATAAAGAAAAATCACTAAGGTATATTTTTTATAAAAAACATTTATGATAATTAATAAATAATAAGTATTTTTTGAATTTTATAAATTATGATATTTTTTACTTACCAACTTGAAAGGACAATACGTTGGCATCTTTAAGAGGGGAGGAGAGAAAGAGTAGTATAAAAAAGGGGAGGAATTGTTATGAAAAATTCCGGGCTTAATATTGCTAACCGGATGGACAGATTGCCTATTTCTTCGCTTCATAAGAAAATTATTTTTACTTTAGCTGTCGCATACTTTTTTGAATTTGCAGATTTGAATACGTTTTCGTACGCCGCACCCGCTTTGGTGAAACAATGGAATTTACCTTTAAGTATTATCGCTACCATTAACTCCAGTGCCTTTTTTGGAATGTTTTTAGGAGCTTCTGCAGGGGGATGGTTAGGCGATAAGGCTGGAAGAAAGAAATCAATTATCGTTTCGCTTGTTTTGTTATCAGTGTTCTCAGCTTTGAATGCGCTCTCATTGGATGTTTGGTCACTTTCCATATCTCGATTTGTAACCGGGATGGCTACATCGGCTTTATTAGTTAATGCTAATACGTATATTATTGAGTTTTTCCCGAAGGCAGTTCGAGGGAAGTATCAAGGTTTGGCTGTGGCGATTGGTATTACTGGCATTCCGATTACTGGATATGTTTCAAGTTGGGTAATACCTATGGGAGATTATGGGTGGCGACTCGTATTTGTTTGGGGAGCGCTTGGGATCTTTGCTCTATTTGGAATTATTAAATTGTTTGAAATACCTCGTTGGTATGAAATGAATGGGCAAATAGATAAAGCAAAAGAAACGATTGAAAAAATTGAAAAAATCGCCGCTAAAGAAAAAGGGCCTTTAACTGAACCGCAGCCTGAAGGAATAATTGCTCCTGTAACAGCAGGTAAAATATCTGATATTTTCAAAGGGATTTACCTTAAGCGTACGATCATTCTGATCAGTGCATGGATTCTTCAAACAATTGCTTTTTACGGCTTTGGATCTTGGGTTCCAACATTATTGGTAAAACAGGGAATTGGCCTTTCGCATTCCTTACTTTACAGTACATTGATTACGATAGGCGCCCCATTAGGATCACTAACCGGTGCAATGATTTCAGACCGCTTTGAAAGGAAAATAAATATTATCGCCTCCTGTTTCTTCATTGCAATAGCAGTATTTTTATTTGGGGTAACTCTAAATCCTGTAATGATTGTTGTTTTCGGCTTCCTTATTAATTATATTGAAAGAACCTTCTCATCAAATCTTTATACGTATACTTCTGAATTATATGGAACGGAGGTTCGCTCCTTTGGTCAAGGTATGACTTATGGTATTGGGAGAGCCTCAAATGTAATTGGACCATTTATCATTAGTTCTGTATACACAGGCTTCGGATACTTAAATGTTTTTATTCTTATTTCACTTGTTTGGGCTGCTACAGCTATAGCGATAATTTTTGGACCACGAACCTCAAAGCGGAGCCTGGAAGAAATCAATGGGACCCAATTGAATAGGAACTATTCTGCCACACAAAATCTGTAATTGTAAAATTTTATAGAAGATTACCAGTACTCTAAATCTCTATAATTTAAGGTTAGAGTTGTTATGAATCGCCTCCTAGTAGGTTCAAGTGGCTAAAGAAAAGAAACGATTTGGTTTCTTTTCTTTAGCCCGGACCCACCGATATTTTTAAAAGTTTATCATAAAAAGATTTGATGAGCTTTTATAAATTATTAATATTTTTTTTATGCCTTAATGTGCATTATGCTTATTTTACGGATTTATTAAGGTGCTAAATGGGGTGGGAAATATGTTTGACTTTGGCCAATTATACAAGATTCCAACTGTCATAATGAGAGGTGGAACCAGTAAAGGGATCATAATAAGGAAATCAGATCTTCCTGCAGACACAACATTAAGAGATGGCGTGATCTTAAGAATCTTCGGGAGTCCTGACAATAGCCAAATTGACGGTTTGGGAGGTGGGACTTCCACAACAAGTAAATTAGCAATTGTTGGCCCATCCTCCCTTCCAAATACACATATTGAGTATACTTTTGGTCAAGTAAGCTTAGATCGACAAGTGATTGATTATCATGTTACTTGCGGAAATTTTGTAACGGCTGTTGGACTATATGCTGTAGAAGAAGGATATGTTCCAATAACTGAACCAATAACCTCGGTTCACATCTATAACACAAATACAAAAAAAATCATTGTTGCAGAAGTTCCTGTGAACAATGGTCAAATTCAGTATGAGGGTGATTTTTCCATTGCTGGGGTTCCTGGTTCATCATCTAGAATTAAGATCTATTTTTTACATCCGGGTGGTACCTTTACCGGTAAAACACTTCCCACAAATAATCCAATGGACGTTATTAAGCTGGAGAATGGTCAGGAATATAAAGTAAGTATAGTGGACTGTGTAAACGTTCTTGTATTTTTAAGAGCAGAAGATGTAGGACAGTCGGGAACGGAACTTCCTAATGAGATTAATAGCAATATTGAATTACTTGAAACATTGGAGAAAATTCGTGTGAATGCTGGAATCAAGATTGGCCTTATAAAAGAAGGAGAGCTGGTTACTCCTTCAACCCACGCTTTACCGAAGATAGTTATGGTTTCCAAGCAAAAAGAGTATGAAACCATCGATGGTCAGCTTGTAAAAAATGAAGATGTCGATATTTTATCGCGCTATATTACCATGGGATCCCTTCACAGAGCACATGCAGTAAGTGGGGCTATAGCACTGGCAGCAGCTGTGAAAATTAGCGGGACGATTCCGAATCAGATCGTTTCTAATAACCCTCTTGGTATACGAATAGGCCATCCTTCCGGAACGTTATATACAGACGCAACAGTACGAAAGTGCGGTGAAGAGTGGGTGGTAGAAAAAGCAGGGAATGACCGAACAGCAAGAAGGTTGATGGAAGGTTATGCTTATATTCCAGCCTCAATTTTCATAAACAAAATGCACTCCGATATTGTGTAACTTGTTTATAAATTCCATTCTTACAATCATAGGTAATTTTATTTTAAGACTATTATTGTTTTGAAGTTTCATAATGGAAGGAGCTTAAATTATGGAGCCGGATGTTTTAGTAGTTGGTGGTGGGAACGCTGCAATGAGTGCAGCATTATCAGCACGCGAACATGGTGCAAGTGTACTTGTAATTGAACGAGCTCCTAAATTTTATCGCGGCGGAAATAGCAGACATACGAGGGACTTTCGAGTTATGCACACACGTGAAAGCAAGTACATGAGTGGCACATATCTAGCAGATGAATTCTTGGAGGATTTAACTCGTGTAGCCGGAGGGGAAATTAATCACTCTTTGGCAAGTTTGATCGTACGTAAGTCAGAAGATCTTCCAGAATGGCTTAATAAACAGGGGATTCAGTGGCAGCCAGCATTGTCTGGAACTCTTCACTTAGCCAGAACAAACATCTTTCAGCTTGGTGGCGGCAAAGCGATGATGAATGCTTATTATCGAACCGCGAAGAAAAAAGGGGTTGAAATTTGGTATGATTCAAAGCTAGAAGATATTGAGATAGAAAGGCAGAAATTTAAGTCTGCTAAAATAGTTAGAAACGGATCAACTGTGACAGTCAATGCTAAATCGGTAATTATCGCATCAGGAGGTTTTGAAGCGAATATTGAATGGCATAGACGTTATTGGGGTTCTGCGGCCGATCAATTTGTCATTCGCGGTACTCCGTACAATAAAGGTAATGTTCTTCAATTACTATTAGATTATGGAGTATCTAGAGTGGGCGAGCCGGATGCATTCCATGCGGTTGCGGTAGATGGCAGGGCACCAAAATACGATGGTGGTATCGTGACTCGACTTGATAGCGTACCTTTTGGAATTGTTGTCAATAAAAATGGTGAACGATTCTATGATGAAGGGGAGGATTTTTGGCCAAAACGTTACGCAATTTGGGGGGGACTTATTGCAAGGCAACCCGATCAAATTGCTTACTCAATCTTTGACAGCAAGGCTATCGGAAAATTCATGCCTTCTGTATGGGAGCCCATTTCAGCAGGATCCATCACCGGTTTAGCCAGTAAAATAGGTATCGACACAGCCATACTGAATAATACGATTTATAGGTTTAACAAGGCTGTTTGTTCCGGATCCTTCAATCCAGGATAATTAGACAACTGTAAGACGGAGGGCATCATGCCTGCAAAAAGCCACTGGGCGGTTCGGATTGATCAACCACCATATTATGCTTATCCTTTAAAAACTGGGATAACATTCACATATCTAGGGGTCAATGTTAACGAGCAAGCAAGGATAAAAATGAAGAGTGGTGATTTTATTGCAAATATGTTTGCTGCTGGGGAAATTGCAGCAGGAAATGTGCTTCATCGCGGTTATTTAGCTGGTTTCGGGCTCACAATGGGAGCTGTTTTAGGAAGAATTGCTGGGAGGGAAGCAGCAAATGAACTCAAATGAGCTTCTAATTGATGGAAAACGCCAGATGAAGTTATGTAATGCTTGTCGTTACTGTGAAGGCTATTGTGCGGTCTGGCGCTCAATTGAATGGCGCCGTGACTTCACTGATCGGGACATGATCTATTTAGCAAATTTGTGTCATGACTGCCGCGATTGTTATTATGCTTGTCCATTTACGGTACCACATGAGTTTGGAATAAACCCTCCAAAGTTGTTTGCTAGTTTGCGTGAAAAGACATATCGTAAATATGCAAGCCCTTTAGCATTTGCAAAAATAGTTGAAAAAAAACGAAACGGATTTTGGTTCATTTTTTTCAGTGGAATCCTTTTACTTGTTGCTTTGATTATTGTAACAAATGGGGCTTCTGGAATTTTTAAATCCCATATAGGGACAGGAGCTTTTTATGAAGCAATTTCAAAAAATGCAATGATTATTATATTCTTGATTCTAGGACTTTGGATGGGGAGCGGTTGGGTCATCGGAATGAGTAGATTCTGGCACGATATTAAATCACCGAACTCCGAAAAAGTATCTGTCCAAGATTTTGTCAATGGTACAAAATATGCAGTAAGCCTTCGATTTCTTGGAGGAGGCGGTTCGGGTTGTACCTATCCTGCCGCAGCCAAGTCTTCCACAATTCGCCGTAAATTACATCATTTTGTTTCTGTAGGATTCTTACTAGATCTTGCCTCTACAACATTAGGAGCATTTTATTCAGAGGTATTAGGAATTCCGGCACCCTATCCTTTGTATCATCCAGTTGTAATTCTAGGAATCACAGGGGGAATTGGCATTATTATTGGGGTTACAGGCCTTTTGGTTCTTAAAGTAAAAAATGACCCTGACGTCCTAGACCAAGGTGCAGAAAAGTCTGGAACTTCTTTTTCGGCTGCATTACTCACTGTTGCGATTACAGGGATGATTCTGTTACTAGCGCGTGAAACTGCTGCAATGGGAATTTTGTTAGCAATCCATTTAGGAAGTGTGGCTGCATTATTTTTTATAGCCCCCTATTCGAAGTTTGTACATTTCGTTTACCGTTATTTGTCCCTCATTCGTTATGCACAAGAAGAGCGAATAGCAGCGAAAACATCTCAAGGAGTGAAAGTTGAAGATCAACTAATTGAAGCTATGGGTGCAGAAATAAGAAAAAACTGATCGCGTGTCTTGGGCATAATTATTCTGGAGCAGTACGTGTATTCCTGTCTGACTCTAACCGCATGTTTTTTACACAAATATGATTTAACAGTAAAACAATAGATAAGTTGAGACATCACTTTGGTGTTGTCTTTTTTATGTTTACAATTTTCATCCCAAATAAGATAATAAATGTATTAAAATAATAAGAAGCAAACTTAGTATAAAGATGATCGGTTTAAAATTTATGTAATGGTTAAATAAGGTCAATTTGCTTCAAATTCTTGCATATGTACCCTAAAAAAATAAAAATTTTTCAAAAAGTCTGTTTAAACGAAATTTTTTCATATATAATATTTACACAGGGAAGTTTTGCAAGAGAAAACACTTTTTAGATCGGTCTAAAAATGGATTTTCAAAAATTGTATCGATCTAATTTCAAAGGAAGGTGGTTGTGGTAATAAAGAATAGAGTGTTAATCATGAAGTTATGTCGAAGCTACTATTTATTTTTTTGAAAGCGCTATCTCTGGTGGTTAACTGAATACTTCTCTGATTTCCTTTGTAGAGGGTTATTAAAATTAATTAGGATTATTTTTTCGGAAAGATTTGAAACCGCTTGCAATTTTATTTTTTTCCCATTGAATGTAGAAGTTATGGGAATTTATAGGGGGATTACTATGGGACAAGAAGCAAAGAAGATAAGCGCCTCACCGCAGAATAGACCTTCGAGAGCTCGCTTCGTAATTTTAGCACTTCTATTTATTGGTACTGCAATTAATTATCTCGACCGAACGAATATATCTGTGGCCGCATCTTCGATTCAAAAGGATCTTGGTTTGAATCCTGTCACTTTAGGATTAATCTTTTCTGCTTTTGGATGGTCATATGCGTTTATGCAGATCCCAGGGGGATGGTTCTTAGACCGCTTCGGACCCCGCTTAGTTTATGCCGTATCCCTCTTTACTTGGTCGATTGTTACTCTTTTCCAAGGTTTTGCGAAAAATTTTGGCTCTTTATTCGGACTTCGTCTCGCACTAGGAATTACCGAGGCTCCTGCTTTTCCAACTAATAGCCGTGTTGTTGCAGCGTGGTTTCCGAAACAAGAACGTGCACTGGCTACAGGAGTTTATACGGCCGGTGAATATGTCGGTTTAGCTTTTGCAACACCAATCTTATTCTGGATTTTATCAAATTTTGGTTGGCAAAAAATCTTTTTAGTTACAGGAATTGTTGGAATCCTCTTTACATTTGTATGGGCTAAAATGTATCGGGATCCAAAATACAGTAAAGGTATCAATAAAGAAGAAATGGACTACATTAGAGAAGGAGAAGGACTAGCAGATACTGCCGTAGAGAAACAAAAGGTTAAATGGGTAGAGGTTAAGCAATTGTTAAAATATCGCCAAATTTGGGGAATCAGTTATACTCAATTCTCGGTAGCATCAATGCTCTATTTCTTCTTAACATGGTTTCCAACCTATCTTGTTCAAGAAAAACAGATGTCCTTTATAAAAGCTGGTTTTATGGGTTCTTTGCCGTATATTGCTGCGGGTATTGGAGTTCTGTTGGCGGGGGCTTGGTCGGATAAAATGGTTAAAAACGGTAAAACTTTAACAGCTGCACGAAAAACCCCAATTATAACAGGTGCCTTGGGTGCGTGTTTAATCGTTCTTGCTAATTACACACAAGTGCCCGGATTAGTTATCGCAATTATGTCAGTTGCCTTTTTTTCGCAAGGAATGGCAGCCACGGGCTGGGTAATGGTTTCTGATCTTGCCCCTTCAAAACTAGTCGGTTTGGCAGGTGGGGTTTTTAATGTAGCGGCAAACCTATCTGGCATCATCACTCCAATTGTAATTGGTTTTATCGTACAAAAAACACATTCGTTTACAGGCGCTTTAATCTTTATTGCCGTACTTGCACTTTCGGGTGCTCTGTCACTTCTTTTTGTTGTTGGTAAAATTGAACGTCTTGAACTCAAAGAAGAATAGTAGACATATTCTAAAAACATTTTAAAGGGACATACCTTCTTAATAGATATTGTTATTATCTATTTTAAGTTGGTAAGTCCTTTTTTATTTATAATCAACTGGACTGAATTTTTGAATGGGTAACTATTTTTATTCATTTATAGATAGAATTTGTTGAATGTTAAGGCTACCATGTTATCATATAAGAGAACAAACTATAGGTAATACAAACAAAATATTCAAATTGTATAAATTTCATAAATGTTTAGTTGGTGGTTAAAATGACAGAAAAGAAACGAGTTACCCTGCAAGATGTAGCAAAACACGCAGGTGTATCCCGTGCGACTGCTTCACTGATTGTTCGGGGAAGTCCGAAAATTGCTGAAAAAACGAGAAAAAAAGTTTTGGAATCGATGAGGGAATTAGGCTACGTATATGATCGTATTGCTGCTAATATGCGATCCCAGAATTCATCAACTGTTGGCGTTATCATTACGGATATTGCCAATCCCTTTTATACAGAGTTACTAAGAGGTGTTCATCATATATTGGAAGATGCCGGTTATATCGTATTCTTAGGTACGACTTTTGATTCAGATGAAAAACAGAAACAGCTTATATCAAGAATGCTTGAGCATCGGGTAGGGGGAATTATCCTTTGTCCCGTATCTGACAGTTCAGAGGAATCGATTGAACAAATAAAACAATTAGATATTCCAATTGTGATGGCAGTTAGGGAACTTGAAAATATACAAGGTGATTATGTAGGTATTGATTATGTTGCAGGAGCGCAAATGGCAGTAAATCATTTAATACAAAAAGGGCATAGAAGAATTGCATTTTTAGGGGGAAGTTCAGAATCTTCGGCATGGAAAGAGCGGGGCAAAGGCTACTCACTCGCGTTAAATCGTGCCGGAATTGATATTGATGATTCATTGATCATACAAAGTTCTGTTTCCCGGGATGGCGGTGAAGAAGCAGTTGAAAAGTTGTTAAAAAATAAAAAACTTCCCACGGCTATTTTTTGCTTTAATGATTTTGTGGCGCATGGGGTAATGCAAGGGCTTAAGATGAATGGTTTTGAACCTGGGGTTGATATTGCAGTCGTTGGATTTGATAATAATAATGAGGCCGCTTTATACAACCCTCCATTAACCACAGTATCATCATTTGCAAGATTAATTGGTTCACAGGCAGCCAATCTATTACATCAACGAATCTTGGATGAAACACGCAGAAATCAACGGATTATTTTACAGCCAGAACTTATTATTCGAAATTCTTCATAAATAGAGTAAGAAAGAAAAGGGGGATATGCCCTCTTTTTATATTTTTTATTAATTAGATCGGTCTAACAAAATGAGTCAAATACTTATTAAAATTCTGAAAATATGTTGCAAACAGAAATGCTATAAGATAAAATAATGATAACGCTTACTTTACTAAAAGAAAGTGTGGTGCTGCTTAAAAAAGTAGATCGATCTAAAAATATAGATATGGATGGTGGAGTGAATGTTGGGGTTATTTTTAAAAAATCCCGGTGAATTAGAATTAAAGGAGTTAAATAATGTAACAGAACTAAGGGATGATGAAGTTAAAATTAAATTAATTTATGGGGGAATTTGCGGTTCTGATATAGGGGTATACAAAGGAAAGCTTAGCCATGCTAAATACCCGATTGTTCCTGGACATGAATTAGTAGGAGAAATAATTGGTGTTGGAAAAAATGCTCCTTTTACTGTTGGAACTAGAGTTGTTGTTACACCAAATACATTCTGTGATGAATGTGAAAATTGTTTAAAGGGAAAGAAAAACATTTGTAAAAATAAACAATCCCTTGGAGTTACGATTGCTGGAATATTTGCGGAGG
>JAKACS010000029.1 GCA_021821235.1 Bacillota bacterium | reverse complement strand
GATTCGACAATTTCCAAGGAAATATTCGACTGTCATGTTTAAGTCGACAAATTTCCTATCCTCTTTGCCGTTTCCAAAAAACCGGGAGTCTGCTTTCTCCCGGTTTTAAAATTTTTTAAGCCAATCCGATAGACCCGGTATCTTGCTCCATATATGCAAGTGCTCGTCTGCATAAATGATCGCTTCATTTTCATCACCTATTCTATAAGACGAAGGCAGTTCGGATGGGAGGCGTTTTTTTCCTAAAAGATACGGAATGACATGTTTATTTTTCTTTTTTGCTTCCTTCATTAATTTTGCCGCTTTCGGTGTAAAACCATGTTCCAGGATTTCAAGTAAAGCTCGATTGAAAGTCCCTCTGGCATATCCTTCACTAAAATCATCGAGCAGATTTCGCGCTTTTTCAAGTTCTCCGTTATCAACAAACGCAATAAATAGGAAGAAACGCACTCCCTGATTGTCGACTGGATTCAAGTTAAGCAACTCCACCATTTGGTGGATCGCCTCTTTCCTTTTTCCTAAATGGAATAGTGTCTGGGCATAATTAAACTTGGTGCGCATGAACGGTCTCGTCTCAAACAATCCCCAGAAGTGCCCCATATTTTGTTTGAAATAGGTTTCGCCTAATTCCTTTTGTCCAATTCCCATCCCTTTTTTATAAAGACTTGCGGCTTTTTCCATACTCGGAGCATCTTCAGCCAGAATGTTATACGCATCCACACAATTTGGATCGAGTTTGAGTGCATCTTTTGCAAGCTTGTATCTTAACGGCCCATCTGCCTCAAATGCATCGTATACCATCTCTTGGGCGCGTTCTTTCTTTGTTTGCGGGGCCTTTTTAGGTGCATTCAGCTTTTCATTGATCACTCGATTCGCTTCTTCCAAACTTTCAAACTCCATATTGTCCAGTTCTCTTAACGCTTCTTTCATTACTCGTTCGGTTAGGATCGGATTTGGGAAGGGTCTTGATTCACGGTCATGGAACGTTTCCACTTCGAGCATTTCCTCTTCCAGAAAGGAAGCTAATTCCTGATAGAGCGGTGAAATCGAACCTGGTGAAACCCCATAATAGTCTGCCAATTCTTTTTGTGTCATCCCGCTTTCCATTGGCGCAATCGTCGACACTAAATAATGCAGTGCAGCAGCATAAAGGTTCGGGTTCTTGATTCGTTTCCCCCTTAACTGGCAATATCGATTCCAAATGAGAACTCCGGTTTCAATTACATCAGGATCCTCATTAAAGGTTTCAAGTGACTCAATGAACGTTTCCGCCACTTTCTTATAGACGAATGCCGGCCATTCGAGAGCCTCAAGATCCATTTCTCCGCTCCGCAACATCATTAAATCATTTACGAGCTCAATAAAAAACTCTTGAACATACTCTTTCGGATCATCATATCCGATCTGGTTCCGATCCTTTTCAATGTATTCAAGCGCCACCTCCAGCGAAACATTTGGTAAATGAAACGGACCAGGAAAAAAAACATATTTTTGCTCATACGGGAGAAGAAAACCAAAAAACACTTCATCTTCTTCAATCGGAAATTCACTGTTAACGACTACAGCATGGATGATTTCGCCTGTGATTCCTTCTTCAATTGTGAGGTGCTCGCCATTGCTATGCCGGATGATGCCTATAATCGCCCGGGCGTTTGTCCATGTTTGCAAAATTTGCCGGATTTTCGGACGCTGAATCCTTTTTCCCTCATAGGCAATAAATTTTTCAAGGATGGTTTTCCCATCTTCAAACTGTTCATACAAGGTAAACCAAATAGCAGAGAGGAAGAAATAGAATTCTCTTATTTCATCATTTGGGATTAAAATATCTTCTTCCACGAATTCAAAGTTCTCTTCTAATTCAACGTCGTAATGTGTAAAAGCATAGTGAAGAATTTGTTTTTGCAGATCGTCGATTTCTTGTTCCAACAAATGGGTAATGGCCACAGCTTCGTTTGCCCCGCAACACTTTTTGTACTTTTTACCGCTGCCGCATGGACATGGGTCATTGCGGCTGATTTTTCCATTCATTCATTCTCCACTTCCTTTAACCACTCTTCGATTCGTTTTTTGCCATATTGATATTCGAAATCGTACCATTGATCGCGCAAATCTAATTCAAATAGAGCATCTTTGAATTTGCGAAATGGCCTAGGGCGATCCAATACAGTAAATAATTTCTCACTTTTTCGATCGTCCTCAACACTCGCGGCAAATTTCTCCATTAACCGGAACGCTTCGGAAGATTCGATCGTCGGGATCCCCACGTACCGCTCTTCGCTTCCTTCCTCATCCCAGTCAATACCCGGCTCACCGGTTTCGGCTTCATTCCAATCATATACGATTTCTTTCGTTTTCAAGTCATAAAAAGCTGTATCTGGTTCATTTGTTAAAAAGATATCAAGTAATTCATCTAGTAAATTCATGCTTCTCACACTCCACTCTAATAGTAACATGATTGCCAGATTGGTAGGAAAAAATACACCAAAAAGGTGAGCTGTGGGACTCACCTTTGGAAAATTGCGTTTAGGGGGATTTTTCCTGATTCCGGGAAAATAGTAGAAGTATAATCATCATTTTCATTAAAAATCACTGGAGGCTCATATTGGCCATTTTCATTAAGCTTGTACTGCTCAACGATCTTCTCATTTGGATATATCAGAACGTATTCTCTTACTCCATACTTTTGATAAAGATTTAACTTTTCAATTCGATCTCTTTTCCATGTAGATGGTGACAAAACTTCAACAATTAGTTCAGGTGCACCTTTACATCCTCTTACATCAAGCTTGTTATCGTCACAAATAACGGAAAGATCCGGTTGAACCACCTGAAATTCTTCTTCATCGATTGCTGCTGACAAGCGAACATCAAAAGGCGCAGGGTACACCTCGCAATTTCTTTTTTTAAAAATTGCGTGTAATTCAACGAGTAAACGAGTAAGAATTTGCTGATGCTGTCGTAAAGGCGCAGCATGCAAATAGGGGATTCCATTAATGATTTCATAGCGCGGTTCATCTGGCCAGGATAAGTATTCTTGATAGGATACTTTTTTGGAGCGTGGCTGATTTAAGCTCATTTACAAAGGGCACCTCCTTTAGTTGTATTTTACCACAATTATGTAAAAAGCGCAGACCCTTTCATCAGGACTGCGCTTCTTGTTAGGGTGCTTAGTGGGCTTCGATCAAACCGTAGCGGCCGTCTTTTCGCTTATAGACGACGTTGGTACGGTTTGTTTCAGCATTTGTAAACACATAGAAATTGTGGCCAAGCATGTTCATTTGCAAAATTGCTTCCTCGCTGTCCATCGGTTTTAAGTCAAAACGCTTTGTCCGTACGACTTCCAGCTCATCTTCTTCCACCTCAGCAGGCTCTGCAACAGGTGACGTAAACATCGTTGCCACACTGCCTTTTTCACGGAACTTGCGGTTCACTTTTGTTTTGTGCTTGCGGATTTGACGCTCGAGCTTATCGACAATTAAGTCAATCGCAGCGTACATATCAGCATTTGTTTCCTCGGCACGCAACACCAGCTGCGGCATTGGAATGGTTATTTCAACTTTTGATGTTTTATCCTGGTTAAAGCGTAAATTCACATTCACCGTTGCTTCCGGTGTTTCAGTAAAGTAGCGTTCCAATTTAGCTACTTTCTTTTCTACATATTCTCGAATTGCTGGAGTTACCTCAATGTTTTCACCACGAACGTTATAATTCATAAGTGAACTCCTCCTTTTGTTAAGACTATGTAAATACATTTCTATTTTACCCCTAAAGATTCCTGCTAATCCACCAAGAAAATTTTGTCGAATTATTGACAAAAGCAACAAAGGGACAGTGGGAACCGGAAAAACTTGCACTTGGCCGTTAATTGAGCGATCCAATCTTTTTCTGCCTTCCCGATGTGGAATTCCACCTATACCTGCATTATTCCGCCTTTGATGTCATCGCACACTCATTCGACTCTCACTCAACTAAAACCTTTTTTCTCCCCCAAAATCAAAAACCCGCTCAGCCATCGTGAGCGGTTTCCATTATAGGGGCAAATTCTTCTTTGTATCATTGATTATACTTTTTTATCAACAATAATACCGAGGCGCTTTGCAACATCAGCATACATATCCAGCATTTTTTTGGGAGGAATCTCTCGAATGACTTCATTGGTATCATCATTGATGAGTGTAACATAATACTCATTCAGCTTTTCATGAAGCTTGAATTTAAGGGAAGTATGAGCAGGCTTTAAAAATTCATTTAAGCTCTTAACAACTTCCTCAACTTTTTGCCTTTTTTGCTGATCATTTTGTTTCACTTGGTTGTCATCAATTTGTTTAGGTAAGACATAGTTTTTATCTTGCTCTTTCTCGTCCGCTTTAAGCCCTTCATTGGCTGGAATTCTTAGTTGATTAGGGATAGGCGCTGTTGAAATACGTTCCACCATTGTTATCTCCCCTTGTTTTATCTTTATTTATATATCGGCACCATACTGGCACTTTTTAACCCAAACTTGAAACACCGAATAAAATAGCCAAAATTTTATGTATAAAGATTAATCAGCATTCCTTTGATTTCGCCGACCATTCCAAGCAGATCGAGTCCTTTCACTTCCTTATTTAACACGGTATCGGTTAAGTCGACAAGTTTCCTATCGACCTCTTTTACAAGCTTGTACAGACGGGATGAACCATATTGATTAAAGCCTCGCTCTTCTTTGAGCTGCAGGCCATTTTTGACAACATCATTTAAAAATTCTTTAACCAGTTTTTTATATTTACGTAAATTGTCAACCGTACGTGACTCTACCAGTTTGCTTCCCTGATTTTCGATTTCTTTCATTTTCTGATTTAGACTTTCAAGCGTTAAATCCGCCCATTTTTTATCCATCACCGCATCAAACGAAATGGAATCCTTTGCACCAGCTTCCTTAAAGGCGACCCTTGATATAGAAGTTTTATTCACGCGATTTACTTCCATCTTTTTCCCCTTTTCTTCGTGACAATTTCTACTCTTGATATGAGCTTTCTATTTTTTCTATCAATAGAAACACTTCAGCTATAACGGTATACAATTGCGGCGGAACTGAGGATCCCAGATCAACTTGCAGGAGCATCTCCATCAATGTCGAATCCTTCTGCAAAGGAATATCATTTTGCTGTGCAGCTTCGATCATTTTCTCCGCCACATAACCCGAACCTTGGGCAATGACAGTTGGTGCTGCTCCTTCATTATATTTTAATACAGCTGCCGATGGACCATTCAACTGTTTGCGCTTTTTCAAATTTAAAAATTGGCTGGTCATACGGTCAAATCAAATCCCTTCTCTTTTGTTTTGGTTGGCTTCTCTTTTGGTACGTCCTTTAATTCCGGTGTGAACCGTTTAAACTGAACGGAACCAATGTTGTAGCCGATCTCCTCCAGTTTCGCCTTCATTTCATCTGTAAGCGGTTTGGCAATTTTCTTTACTGCTTCCTGATCGCTTTTAATGGTTATGGCCAAATGGCGATTCACTGCGGAAAGTGAAACTCCAATTTCTCCGAGCTTCTTTGTTTCAAGAATAAAATAAAGACCGCAATTCTCCCAGTCAATTTTTTCCCCACTTTTTTTCGAATGAACGAGGACTTGAACGTTCTCAACCTGCTTATTTAAAAGAAGCGGCAGCTGTAAAAAAAGATTTTGCACTCCGGACAGATCCTGCCTGCTCAACAATTGCTGCCCCGTAATTGATGCCAATGCTTTCGCGGCCTTTGACTGCCCATTTCCACTTTCCTCCAGCTGCAGTAAAAAGGATTTTAGGTTTGCCGCTATATCCTTTTTTTCGGACAGACCTTCAGCCACGTCGGCTTCATGAGTAAACCCCATCGCCTTAACCATTTCAAAAAGAGACCTGGCACCTGATTTGGGTGCTGTAATGATTTCTGCCAACAGCTCTCCTGCTGCTTTTGGCTGCTGTTGGGCGGTAAAATGCAGGACTTTCTGTTCGGACGGCTGAAAGCGAAGTTGTTCAAGCGTAGCTTTCACCTCATTGAAAATATGGTTTGCTTGTTCAGTGTTCCCTTTGCTAAGCAAGCTACGTGCTTTGGCAAGCTTCGTACTGGCTGCAAGCAGCTCCTTTTCCGTCGATAAATCGGCATACAGCATGAAGTCGCCCTTTAAAATTGTTTTATCTAATTTGGTAATCGTTGCTTCAAGGCTTTGAGTCGCGTTGGGCAGGTTTTTCACTTCAATCAGTTTTGCGACAGTATCCAGGCTCCAGCTGATTTCCTTTCTTACTTGGGAAAAATCAATCGCAAGCTGCGAAAATTTTTCAGAAATTTTTGTGACCAGCATATTTTGCGAAGAAAGCGGTAGCGGTGAATTGCTCTCTTCCAACGTGCTGAGAGCTTTATGATTTACCTTTGTGATAGGGATTGCTAGACTGTTGCTATCAATTTCTACACCTTTGCTATCAACTGTAGCTTGCAGACTTGATTCATTCAGTATTTCTGCTAATAATCCGCTAACAGACTCAAATTCATGTTGCGCTGCATGCACTGATCGAAGTGAGGTATAGGTAATCTCAATCCCTCTTTGATGGGCAAATTTTAAGGTTTCCATTTTTCCTTTCAATGTTCCTGTTTCCTTTTTCAAAAATTCTTGAATCCCTGCGAGCGATTCTTTCGACAGCTTGCCACCCCTTGATAGAATTTGGTTCACCGTTTCCTTTAATTCAGGAAAGAGTAATAGATCAATTCCGCCTTTTTGAAGCACGTCTTTAGAATCATGCCTACCCTTTTCCACAGAGGGAACCGCCTTCAAAAGAAGCTTCCCATCTGGGGTTTGCCCTTTTACTTCTACCAGCATCCTGTCTGCGCTTGGAATTGGGCCTTCAAACTTTACTATGACTTCCTGTCCTTTTAAAACGACCTTTGCTTCATCTTCACTCGTTCTCTCTTTCACAACAATCTGGTGAACTTCCCCTGTTTTGATCGGCGCTGCTCCGTTTTCTTTCTTCATGATTTGCGAAGAAAGATGGGAATTGTTTACTTCCATTTGCCACACTCCGTACGGGTTATTACTCTTTTTATCGGCAAAGTTAAGGAAAATTTCAAATGTAAAAAATGGATGGCACTATTTAAACCATCCATCATTTAAATTCAGTTAATGCGGCTTCTGCGAGCGTTCTTAACGTAATATCATCCATTGGCGGATTATGAAGACCCGCACGGACATTTTGATAATAACGGTGCAGCGGATTTTGCTGTGATAAGCTTCTCGCACCAACAATCCGCATCGCCAAATCAACAATATTAATGGCATTGTTGGTTACAAATGTTTTCACTGTGGCCATTTCCGTTTTAAAATCATTTTCCGGGTTGTTTTCATATTTTTTAGCAATGGCATACAAAAATTCTCTTGATGAAACGAGTTTCAATTCCATTTCGCCAATTTGCTGCTGAATGGTCGCCAGCGAGCCTATTGGCTTACCAAGACTTGTCGGTACATATTCGGCTGCAAAGCGAATGGCATAATCCCTGGCCGCTCCGGCAATGCCGAGATAGCAAACTGGAATATGCAGCATCCAGCCTTTACGGCGATTTTTGTTGCCTGCTGTCGCTGTCTCCAAGATATAATTTGCAGGTATTTCAACATTTTCAAGAACCAAATCATGGCTTGCTGTACCTCTCATTGCAACACTATCCCACGTTTCGCGGATTGAAACTCCATTTTGCTTTCGTGGAACAACAAATGTCGATGCTTCGCCACCCTCCATCGTGGCTGTGATAAAAATAAAGTCAAGTACCGGTGAAGCGGAAGTGAATGTTTTTTCACCGTTTAAAATGTAAGACCGCCGATTCGGTGATAAAATAGCGGTTGTTCTTGGCTTGGCTCCCCTTAGTGGACTTCCGGCATTGCGCTCGCTAGCGGCGGTATTCAGCAATGCTCCGTTTCGAATCGCCTCACTAAGGAACGGCACAAGTTCGGGATTCCAGTGCCGATGCTCGGCAAATTCCAGAATCGTCCCCATATGCCAACCAATTGATAACGCGGTTGACCCGCAACCTTTTGCAATTTGCTCTTGAAAGGTGAGGAAATCAGTAAGGGAAATACCCGCGCCGCCAAGGTCGATTGGAAGGGTTAATGTGGTATAGCCCATTTTCTTGAGATCGTCTATATTTTGGTATGGAAAGGAATTTAATTGATCCAGTTCACTTTCACGATTTTGAAATGTAGGTGTGAGCGATTGCAATTGTGCAAGCAGTTGATTCCGTAATAATGTGGTTGACATGGATCCTCCTCCTTTTTTTACTATAATTATATCAGAATAGTTGGATTTAATGTAAAAAAAAGAGATGCTTGCTGATCTTATTGCGATTATTGATATTTTCCCAAAAATCCTTTTGGAGCTTAACGACATCCACAATTATACTTATTCTTGATTCTCATCGTGGATCCATTTATTTGTATAAAAAACCTGCTCCAAATAAGTAAGCAGGGAAAAAGCGCATATTGGTTTTTAAAACTCCAAAGGAAATTCCTATCTCAAAAATAAGTCCTATGTAATGTATCAATAAAATTGATTTATAAAAGTATATCAAATTATTTGGCATTAACAAAAAAACATATTTTTCAGGAATACCTTATGGTAATTATAGTAACTCGCGGTAAAATATTTTTAACAAAAACTGACTCAAAAAGGTCAACAAGTAACCTTTTAAGTCAGCCTCTTTATTTCACTTATTGATTAAAATCTATTTCTTTTTATCAAAAAAAACACCATCAACATAGATAGATTGATAGGGATTGATATAACTTTCACCGGTCATGCGTTTTTTATTTATCAGACGAATATCATTTTTAATGTCACTAAATATTTGCTGCATCTTACTTTTAATCTTATTTTCATCTGATAATAGTTTATTAAGAACTGGATCTTTTTTCATGTTCGACAATTCTAGTTGCTTTATCAAACTTTCCCGTTGATTTAGGGTAGCGTTTATTTTTTCGATTATTTCAAGTCTATTATCTTTCGTTATTTGATCCAATAAACCATTTAATTCTTCTGTAATGGAGACTAATTCTTTTAGTGAAGACATTGCGCTTACTTCTGTTTTGCTAATTGCATAGCTTCTTTCCATGTATCACGAAATTCCCTTACAAGACCTTCTACCTCGCTTAAAATGGATGAATCATTTTTAATATTTCCCTCTACTAAGCGTCTGTTCATATATTCATATAAACGTTTCATCTCATTTGCGATTGCATTATTGTGATTTAACGTAACAATGAGTTCTGTAATTATGTTTTGGGCTTTTGTAATATTAATATGCTTTTCTTCTATGTCCTTTTTTTCTACTGCATTCTTAGCCAATCCAATAAATTTTAAACATCCATTATAAAGCATTAAGGTTAATTCTGCTGGTTTCGCAGTAAACACAGCATTTTCCTGGTAAGTTTGATATGGATTACTAACTGACATATTCTACAACCTCGCTTTTCCATTTTATCCTAATGCTTGTGAAAGATATCCGCCTTGTGCATTAAATTTATTAATCGCAGTTTCCATTGCAGTAAATTCTTTATTATAGCGATCTTGTAGGAGGCTTAGACGGTCATCCCACTGACTGAGTTGATCACTTAAATCTTTAATTTGCTGTCCTAAGGCACTCGTATCCACTGTAGACAGATTTGGAATTCCAGCACGATCATTTAATTTACTTATTGATTCATTGGCAATATCATAAAGCCGGCTTCCAATTCCTTCATAATCAGTGCGTGCTTTAATAGGAGGATTAGCTGTATAATTAGCACTTAGGTCGCTCATTGTAAATAAATTCATTACATCATTAGGTGAGTTTGCAATCGCATCCCGAAGTTTTGTCTCATCAATTTGCAATTTTCCTGAATTATCATAGTCTATAGCTAGAGTTCCATCTGATTTCAAAAACTCTGTACCAATTCCAATGGACGAAAGAGTTCTAATGGCATTACTACCAATACTCATTACCGGCGTATTAATCGCATTTCGCAAATTATCTGCAATATCTTGCAATGTTGGGTCGCGACTTAAGAGCCCGCTCTTCGCTTTTTCTTCCCACAACTCAACTTGTTTATCTGTCATTGCACTGCGCTGTTCTTCCGTTAATGGCGGATAATCTCGATACCGTTTTTCATTTAACTTTGTATTGATGCTATCGATTAAAGTGTTATAGGCATCCACAAAGCCTTTAATATTGTTATAGACCCCATCCGTATCGGTATTTACTGAAATAGTGGTAGTACCAGTTGTTAACGCTGTAATATTTAAACCAAGAGCAGTGATATTGTTTGTCGCTTGTGTAACACTTGTAGTTGTTGTACTAGTCGTCCCATTCGACGTGCTTGTTACCGTTATATCCATCTTCGCATCTAACCCTGATCTGCTAATGGCTGTGGTTGTACCTCCAGTTGATGAACCGATAACACCACCATTCATAACCTCTGCAATATTCCCCATTGGATTCCCAGAACCGTCTAACGTATTTTTAATTGTAAACCCATTTGCTGCTCCAGTGTCTTTTGTCGAAATAAGGAAGGAATGTGTTGCATCATCAAAAGATGCTCGAAGCCCCAAGGATACATTATTAGAATCCACTGCGTTTGTTATGGCGTCTGCCAAACTCTTAAAGGTAAAGGTGTCATCAATTGCTATTGTAGCGGTGGTACCAGCTGCATTGGAAACTGTGATCGATGCGGTTTGTCCAGCAGGCAAGATTATTCCACTAGAAGTAGCTTGAGCACCTGTTGAATCTAACACTGGACTAGCGGAAATAAAAGTTGCAACCTGCGCGGTTTGGGTTACATTCACAGTATAACTACCCTGTACAGCATTTCCAGTTGTCTTAACACTCGCTACTGTTGGGTTTGAAGACGTTGCATTATACGCATTAAAAGTAGACTCAAGACGCAAATTTTCCTCAGCCGTCCGAAATGTGTCCATCGCTAAGTTTATATCACGATAGGCACCCTGTTGCCATTCAACCCACTGTTGCTTCTGATAAACCTGGTCCCTTGGAATTCTTGCTGCCTTCATTAAATCAGAAACCACTTGTTCTGTGTCAATACCTGAAGCCAACCCGGTAATTCTTAAACTATTAGAAGGAGTAGCACTTGTTCCACTTACTGGACTTACCATAAAATTTCACCGCCTTGCTATTTTCTATTCATAATTTCCTCATTTATTATATCGACAATGTCCTATATATTTTTCACTGTTTATTAAGGAAAATTAAACGATTAATAGCTGGTGTGTAGGAATCATTTGCAGCAATGAGGTAAAATTTTTTTGCGTTTGTATGATTCCCAGTTGTTTCATAAAAAACACCTAAATTATAGGCAGCCAGAAAGCTCGAGGTGCCTACTACAATCTCTTCCAAACTATTTGAATGTAATTCCAAACAGTTTAAATAAGATTTTTCTACCTCTTTTAAATAATGTAGATTTTGAACTGGGTCGTTCATTACATAATTCATATAAAAAATTCCGCAAACAAAATGGAAATCAGCTGATCGATTAAGCCAATCTCTTTCATTATTGATAATCTCTAAGGCCCTCAAATAGAGCTTTAATTCTATCAAGATGTACAAATAATTTACTATAAGATCCACAGCATATCGTTCACTGCGAATAATATATACATATGCCTTTTCAAGATACATAGCAGCTTCATTAATTTCCTTACCATTCCGATACTGTCTGCCTAACTGATAAAGAATGTACGGACTATTTGGGTTTTCTTGCATTTCCTTTAGAAGAAGTTGAAGATTCCGCTCACTTTTGTCAGTACCATAATAACCAGTGTGAAACACTTCTATAGGAATATCAATTCTAGGCAAATTCGAATCAACTTGCTCGTGTATCCTCCCTTTGAACAAAACACCCTTCGGCAGAAGACGAGAAATAAAATCTTGTGCCAACCTCTCTTCCCCATTTTGCGTAAAGCTACTAATAATTTTTATCCGGCCAATTGAATGAGGACTAGCTGTGAACTCTTCAAGGCGATCCGAATCCCAACTTGTAATTCTTTCATCAGCATCCAAAACTAAATTCCAATCGGAAGAAGACTTTGATAGAGCAAAATTTCGTGCTGCAGCAAAATCACCCTGCCAGTCAAAATCATAAACCTTAGCTCCATAAGTTAAAGCAATTTCTTTTGTATTGTCAGTTGATCCGGTATCGACAACGATGATCTCATCAACAAGATTCTTTGCACTTTCCAAGCAGATGGTGAGGGTTTTTTGTTCGTTTTTAGCAATAATTGATAATGATATGCTTACCAAAACTTCTCCTCCTTAGCTACAAAAAAATATAAATTAATATTATTAAATCAATTCAAGATCGAACTGATTCTTTTATTTTTTCTATCATATAATCAATCATCTCATCATTTAACCCCGGATAAACCCCTACTAAAAATGTATCATTCATTATTTTATCTGCATTTTTCAATTCACT
>JAKACS010000028.1 GCA_021821235.1 Bacillota bacterium | reverse complement strand
ACTCCTGATCTCGTCGTCGAAATTCTTTCCAAATCAACCGTGAAAAAGGACAAATTGGTTAAATTCAATCGGTATCAAAAAGCCGGTGTTAAAGAGTACTGGATTGTCGATCCCTCTAACGAAACGGTTGATATTTATTTACTGAAAAATTCAGTTTTCCAACACCAAGGCATTTTTTTCCGGGATGATCAAGTGCCCGTCCATTTATTTGAAAACTTTACTATTGATTTAGCTTCCATTTTTCAAAATGCCGAATGAAAATTGCCGCCTGTTAAATGAACAGACGGCGATTTTTTATGTTTGTAAATTTCCCAAAATATTTTTTCCAAAAAATTACTTTAAGCCTCTTGCTCCATTCCTTCGGCAAAAAAAATGAGTTTGAACACTGTTCCTTTCCCCTTCTCACTTTGAACCTCGACCCGGCCACCCATTGCTTGAATGATCCGGTAACTCACCATCAAGCCTAATCCCGTACCCTTTTCTTTCGTGGAATAGAATGGCTGACCTAACCGGCTCAATTCTTCCCTTGTCATGCCGAATCCAGTATCCCTGATTTCGATTACTGCCTTGTTTTGTGACTTGTAAGCTGAAATCGAAAGCGTTCCGCCCTGCGTCATCGCTTCAATCCCATTTTTTGTAAGGTTTAAACATGCCTGTGATAGCTTATTCCAATCCGCTTTAATAAAAAGGGGGTGTTTGTTCTGCAAAACAATCTCGACTTGGCGGGCGGCAGCATAAGAAGACATCACAGTAGCCACATGATTTATTAAAAGACCAACATCCAATCGATCCGTCTTATCAATTTGTGGTTTTGCATAGGATAAATATTCGGAGATAATCGATTCTGCCCGATCCAATTCATCGATTGCCACTTTTATGAAATAGCGATTCTTCTCATCCTCTTGCGGGGGTTGGAGCAGTTGGATAAATCCCCGGACAACCGTCAACGGATTTCGCACCTCATGGGCGATGGATGCTGCCAGTTCCCCCAACACCTGCATTTTCTCAGCCTGCTGAATTTCGTTTCTCAACTTCATGTGTTCATGTAATGTTTCGATTAGAAAAACAGACAACCATATGCTGAAAATATGAAGAAGACAATACACAACAAAAAAGAGGAATATTTTTTCGCCATTTTCGGCGTCCAAACCTCCCATTCTGAAGTAACTGACGATTGTAACGGACAAGGATGCAAAAAGAGCCAATCCCATGGAGAGAAGCATTTTACGGAGGCGAGAGTAGTACCGGTACTTGGGCACGAAATAACAGGTAACGGCTGTCAAGACTGTATACGCTATCACCGTTGTGAAGAACCCATCCCCACCCAAATAAAACCGGTAAATGTATAAAATGACTGTCGCAAACAATCCAACTCGATAGCCGCCATAAAGGCTGGCCAAAATGAAAGGAATGATGCGCAAGTCATAAAAATATCCCGGAAAAATCGAAAAGGGAAAAGTCATGCACAAAACAATCGCCAAGGTTGACAATAAACCGATAGCAGTTTTCTTCCATTTCTGACTTGGTTCTAGTACAAAATAAATGAGAATCGATACAAGAAAAAACAGAATATTGAGCAAAAGCTTTTCTATGCCTACCAATGGTGTGTCTCCTTAACAGTAAAATAGAATGTTGCCAGTATGACGAATATCTAAATAATTCGATAATTTCGGACAATTTTCCTTCTTCTTGAACCATATTATTGTATCGATTGCTTTTAATTTTTGAAAAAATTTAGACCGCTTCTACTACGGATTCAACAATCTATCCGTTAAGAATACTATCCTTTTACCATTATTTTTCCCCCAATTTGGAAATACTGAATAAAAAATCATGAGGATGATCGTATGGGGCTTCCGCTTTCAATTGCTTTAACGATGATAATTGGTCATTTTTTTTACTACCAAAAGAAGGCTTTAAATTTTTTGCAAAATTCCATTCTTTTTATGGTACTTACCCTTTTGACAACCAACTTGATGACGATTGCTGCGATGAATATCAGCAGGCTTAAACTAACGGACGATCCATTTTTATTTTTGGCATTTCCGTTGTATCGTGATGTCATCATACCAATTGTTGTTCTTATTTTTGTAAATGCATTCATTCTCGCGGATTCTTTTAAAAGAAAGGGCGCTCTTTTGGCGGCATACTTGTTCTGCGGCCTCGCAATCGACTATTTTCATATTTACTTCGGGGTATTTGACTACACAAGCTGGCAGATTGCTTTTCCGGTTCTTTTTCACAGTGCCTATTTTACAAGCAGCCTGTTTATTGCTCAAATTGTCACAAAAAAGGAGCAATGACGATATGACCGTTATTTACGAAAATTCATTTGATTGGAATGAATGGTTTGTCATCATTGCCTTCATTTCATTCCATTTTCTCTTTTGGAAAATGCCAAAGATCTTTACTCCGTTAAAGGCAACGGCTTTCTATCTTTATGGCGTAAGTTTAATCACCTTTTTCGACCATACGATCAGTGTTGGTCCATGGGATTTTTACGATGTAAACGACAGTTCCAATTACGAATTTCTTGATTTCCTTTCGTATGTGATGAATGGCCCCATTAGCTATTTTTTTATTTATCTGTATGTTAAATGGGAAATAAAAGGATTGATGAATTTGGTTTATTTGTTTGTTTGGTCTAGTTTCGCGCTTTTGGTTGAGTGGTTCGCTGTCAACATTGGGTTGTATCATTTTAGTAAAGGCTATCGTATGTATTGGTCATTTACGATTTACTTTTTTATGCAATCCTTGCTCATCGTTTACTTTCATTTGTTGAATCGGAAAAATCCCCGGCCAGAAAACTGACCGGGAGTTTTTTTAGGCAACACGCTGTTCCTCTTGTGGTGCTTTCACTTTGTTGCCTTCCCATTTCGTGATGACAATCGCCGCAAGGGAGTTGCCAACAATGTTCACCGCCGTACGTGCCATATCAAGAATCCTGTCGATTCCTGCAATAAAGGCAAGGCCTTCAACCGGAATTCATATGCTTCCCAATGTAGCAAGCAGAACAACAAATGATACCCCAGGAACGCCGGCAATTCCATTTGATGTCACCATTAAAACAAGAACCAATGTAATTTGCTAGTATGTCTCAACATTTGGGTTGCTTGGTGACCAGATTTTAACCCTTTTCTTTCCTTATAAAAACAACCTTTAAGTAGTTGCCTTCTGGGAATTCCTTAATTGTTTTAAAATCTTCCGGAAGCGAAAACTCCTCGATTATTTTGTAGCAGCCATTTGATTCTTTAAAAGCTGCATCAATGAAACCTTTGAACTTATCCATACCAAAAGAAGCGGAATTTGTTGAAGCAACAATGATACCATCATCTTCAGTGATCGTTATTGCTTCTTTTAAAAGATTTTTGTAGTCCTTCTCCGCACTAAACACAAATTTTTTAGATCGTGCAAAGCTTGGCGGGTCAAGGATCACCATGTCAAATTTCTTTTCTTTTTTTACCGCATATTTAAAATAGTGAAAAACATCCTCAACAATAATATCCTGGGCTTCATAGTCAATTCCATTAACACTAAACTGTTCAATCGTTTTCGCCAAACTGCGTTTCGCTAAATCAACACTTGTTGTTTTCGTGGCTCCTCCTATAGCTGCATAAACGGAAAAAGCTCCTGTATAGGAAAAAGTATTTAACACTGTTTTCCCATTTGCATATTGATCCCGGATCGTCCTCCTTACATCCCGCTGGTCTAAAAACACGCCAACCATAGCACTTTCGTTAAAATATACTGCAAAATTCACGCCATTTTCTTTAACAATGATCGGGAATTGACCCCTTTTTCCAGTGACAAAATCATCTTCTTCAATATATTTTCCATTTTCATCGAAACGCTTTTTTTGGTAGATTGCCTTATACTCGACAGCCTGTTTCAGTGCTTCAATAATAGGGACGCGGAATTGATAAATGCCTTTGCTATACCAGTTGATTACGTAATATTGATCATAATAATCAATCGTCAGCCCGCCGATACCGTCACCTTCCCCGTTAAACACCCGAAAGGCTGTTGTTTCATCATTTTGGAAAAAGGACTGTCGCCCCTGAATTGCTGTTTTGATTTTCTTTGTAAAAAAAGACTGATCGAATCGCTCACGTTCACTTCGGCTTACTACCCAGCCCAATCCTTTGTTTTGTTTCCCATAATAACCTTTCGCAAGAAATGCACTCCGCTGCTCATCAACCAGTTTAACAATCATACCCTCTTCCTTTAGGTCGCCAGGGTTGACAATCGCTTCTTTTAAAATCAGTGGATAGCCGTTAGTATACCTCTTTACAAATTTTGCTTTTATTTTCAAGATCACTTCATTGTTCATCTTTTCATCCTGTCTTTTGGCTGCCTTTTCGTTCGGCACCATTTCATTTTCTTTTTGTGTTTGTTCGTTTTTTCGAAGATTTTTGTCTCGAGGAGAATGTTCTGCTGCCTTGTGCACTCACCTTGTCCCCAGTCGATCTGTTTGCAGAACCTCCCTGTTTATCTCTTCGGCCTTTCGCTGAACTTCTTGAATTTTCTTGATTACGGCCCTTGCCTGCCTGTTGCGGGCGGGAACCATTTCGCTCCTTGCTTTCACGGTTGCTTTTAGAATTATCGGATTTACGCTCATTATTATCAAAAGCATTTTCACTCTTTTGCTTTTGAATCGAAATTTTCAAATCTTTTTCTATCGATTCGAGTGCTTGAATGTCCTTAGGGCTGTATAAAGTAATCGCAAGCCCTTTGTTTCCCGCTCTGCCTGTACGGCCAATTCGGTGGACATAGCTCTCCGTATCCTGGGGAATGTCATAATTGAAAACATGGGTAACCCCATCAACATCAAGTCCCCGAGCTGCCACATCTGTCGCCACCAGCAACTGGATCTCAGCTCGTCGGAAGCTTTCCATAACCCGCTCCCTTTTCCCCTGTGATAAATCTCCATGCAGTTCCTCACAAGAAAAGCCATTCGCCTTTAAAGCATCGTAAAGCTTGCTTACCCTTCGCTTTGTTCGGCAAAAAATAACAGCCAAAAACGGGCGATGCTGCTCAATTAATCCGATCAACTCTGCTTGTTTTCCGCGATCTGTTGTGGCAATAGCGATTTGCTCAATCGTCAGTGCCGGTGCCTGCGTTTTTTCCACTTGAATCGATTGAGGACTTTGCAGATGCTTTTTAGCCAATTTTTTTATTTCGTCCGGCATCGTTGCTGAAAATAGCATCGTTTGCCGCGAGGAAGGAGTTTGGTTGATGATTTCCTCAACCTCATGAAGAAATCCTATGTGCAGCATTTGGTCTGCTTCATCTAAAACGAGAAACGAGACGCGTGATAAATCGACCGTTCCTCTGCGAATATGATCCAATAATCTTCCAGGAGTTCCAACTACAATTTGAAGCTTTTTCTTTAGTTTATTTAATTGCTTCTCGACATCTTGACCGCCATAAACAGCCAACACACGAATCTCTTTAAGATGCTCTATAAATTTGTTCAGTTCTGCTGTAATTTGCAGTGCCAGTTCACGTGTTGGTGTTACAATCAAGGCTTGAATCGCATCCACATTTGGATCTATTTTTTGTAGGATGGGCAGCACAAACGCAAACGTCTTGCCTGTTCCTGTTTGCGCCTGTGCAATCACATCACGGCCTGCAAAAACAACTGGAATGGCCTGCTTTTGAATCGGGGTTGGTACAGTTATCCCGTTCATTTTTAAAATATCAACGATCGACTCAGAAATTCCCAATGATAAAAAATTACCCAATCATACTCCTACTTCCTTTTTTAAAAGATTCTGCTGTTACTTTTCCTATTATTACTTTTATTAAAAGAAAATAGCAAACCTTATTGATTGATTTCTTCAATTCCCGTTAGAACTGTTATTCTAATTAATTCCCGGCTTAACATATAGACCCAAACTTAATTCAATTTTATGTCAGGCCTCTCCTTCCCTTTTTCGAGCAGATTTGACTAGAAAAATGACTAATAGGAAATTAGCAATCATCATAAAAGAGATTCCGCCAATTAAACCTAACGTACGAGGCGGAAGATAGTTCAGTGCCAATCCTGCTAAAAACATCGATACACCTAAAAAAGAATTTGAAAGGGTTGCGATTAACCCAAATATCCTGCCTTGCTGCTCCGCAGGAATTTCTTTCATCAGCACCGTATCAAAGCATGTATTACTACTCCCTGACATAAACGCAGCAGCACAAAAAATAAGGACAGCTAAAACAACTAACTGGGTCCGGCTTAAAAGGATAAGAAGCGCACCTTCCAGCAAAAGAAAAACGAAACCTGTTACGAGAAGACTTTTCCGCAAATGATTGACGACAGCAAAACTTACCATTAATCCAATCCCCAAAGCCCCATAGAAAAGGCCAACCCCCATATCGCTAAGATTGAATTCATTCACCGCATACACACTAATCAGAACATTATCAATTCCGTTCATAGTAGCAATTAACACGTCTCCTAAAAGAAGGATTTGAACAGGAAGGGACATTGTAATGATTTTTTTAAACGAAAGAATTGGTGCCGCAAAATTTTTCTCTTTCGCTACATTCTTTTTAGGAAAATCGATCGTCGAGATGATGGCAGCTGCTCCTAAAAAAGATGCTGCATTGAACCAAAAAGTCACACCGGCTCCAAAAAGTGCCGAGACGATTCCACCTGAAAATGCCCCGCCTATTAAAATAATCCCGAGCATGACCTGCTCCAGACTATTCACCTGAATGAGATGACTTTTTTTCACAAGTTGGGGGATGGCTGCTTTCCTGGCCGGAGCATAAATTGCTTCCCCTGCAGCTAAGAAAAACGAACTGAAATAAATTATCCAAACATCCTCTTTCGTTTGCACAAATAAGAAGGATACAGCAAAACCAATACGTAGAAGATCTGTCACGACTAAAATGGTTTTTCGCGAAAAGCGGTCGGCCAGCCTCCCGCCTATCGAACCAAAAAATAAGTATGGCAACAGCCGAATCGCCAACGTCAGACCAACCGCAAATCCTGATCCCGTTAATTGGAGAAGGGTCGCAAGCACAGCAACTGAACTAAAACGATCCCCCACCCCATTTACAATTCCAGCTAAAAATAACCGCCCGTATTGTTTTTCTTCTTTTAAATAAGATATCATTTTTTTCCACCCACTTTAACAATCATCTAATTAAACACTAATCGAATTAGTTAAGTGAAAAAACGGATGCTCGTTGTAAGCATCCTATTCACTATGTTGCCATAATTCTGTTGGGTTCAGTTCATATTGATTATTTTCACGATACATAAAATGGCACATAATCAACTCGCGCCGTAGCGTTGCGTAGTCTTCATGAAATTGCATTAAATACTCATTGATTTCTTTCTCCTGATACTTTTTTCCAAATTTCAATCTTTCCGCAATATGTGCGAGCACAACCAGCTTTTTCTTCCGCTGTGCCGGCAAGTTCTTCAATTTTCCGTCTGTGGTAAAAAAATTCCCAATGATTGCCGTGCGCTCTGCTTCGGTTACAGCCATTTCTTTATCGGAAACACCAACTGTTAAAATGGCATGCGCGCTCGTCTCCAATATTTTTGTATTCAACGAAAAATAAATCGTATTTTTCTCGCGGCGTTCTTTGATTAATCCAACCTCGCGAAGCTTGGCAATGTGGTGGGTAATCGTTGGCGGCTTGAGACCCAATTTCCCAGCAATCGCCTGGCCATGCAGCGGTCCTTGCTGAAGCAAGGCAATAATCCGGATCCGCGTCAGGTCACCGACCGCTTTATGAAACTCAACAATCTTGCTTACTTGCATTTTGGCATACACCTACTTTAATATTTATCTAATTAGATATTAATAAAATTTATTACGGAAATCAAGCAGCAATTTTTCATCCTCCCCCTTGACCTGAAACCCGTTTCATACACTATGCTTGATGTGCAAGGTAAGCCATTCAAACGTTTGGCGGCGTGATCAGTTCAGCTGAGCGTAACGAGGGCGTTTTGATGGCAGAATCTTGTTACTTATGAAAAAACCAGTGCATAAAGACGAATCTTCATGCACTGGCTCGATTAGGATTCGTTATTCAGTTTCTATTTTAATTGGAACCATTACTTTAAATTTATCTTAAGCAATATTATTCATTGTTTTCTTCCGCAGCCATTGCATCTGCTCTTGTTTCGTGCACAGTACCAAAAGGATGTTCAACCGGTGCATAAATAGAATAAAGTTTTAGCGGTTTATCGCCCGTATTAGTAACATTATGCCATTTACCCGCTGGTACAAAAATGGCATAGTCCTCCTCGGCTTTTTCTTCAAAATCCAGATTGTCTTTACTTGCTCCCATTTGAACAAGCCCTTTCCCTTGTTCGATTCGCAAAAATTGATCATGATCCGGATGAACTTCTAAACCAATATCTTCCCCTACTTTAATAGACATCAAGGTTAATTGAAGGTTTGATCCTGTCCATAAAGCTGTCCGAAAGTTATTGTTTTGAACAGTTGCTTCTTCAATATTTGTTACAAATGGCTTTGCCCCATAATCTTTTAATTCCATTTAAAATCCCTCCCATTTATTCATTATTCGTATATAAGATTGCCTTTCCATCATTATTTATCCGTACTCACTCTTAAGTAAACCTGTACTTTTTTATTCCTCAATGAAAGAGATTCCTTGACCTTTTTCGATATTGTGATTTATCGGCAAACCAATCTTGATACTTATTACAGAAAGCAGGATTGCAGCGCACGATTTTTTGTCTTACTTCTCCAAGTATGTTTTCGCATCTGTTCGTTTGTTTATGATACAATTTTTCTGATACCTGATTATGGTTGATTTTGAAGACGGTCTGAATAGGTCATTTAGTTACATAAGGGTTTCCTTTTTAAAAAATATGGGGGGATTAAAGCATGGATTCACTGAAGGATACACGCTGGAGACAGCGGTTTGAGAACTATGAAAAGTCCTATAAGCTTTTAGAAAAATTCTCAAAGCAAACCATTACGACAGAATTAGAAAGAGCCGGAATGATACAATTCTTTGAAATAACATTTGAATTAGCATGGAAAGTATTGAAGGATTACTTAGAATCACAAGGTTATCTAGTTAAAAGCCCGAGAGAAGCAATTAAACAGGCCTTTCAACTAGGATTAATTGAAGATGGTCATTCTTGGATTGATGCCTTATCGAAAAGAAATGTAACTACTCACACTTATGATGAAGCATTTGCGAAGAAATTTTCCGATGATATTATCCAACTTTATGTTCCCCTCTTTACAGCCTTATATGAAAAACTTTCAAAGGAATGATCCTATGTTTGGATTATTGGATAGAGATGTAGAATACTTACAGGAATCATTGAAGAATTTTAGAGAAATTGAGAAAGCCGTTATTTTTGGCAGCCGAGCGCTCGGAAATTACAAAAAAGGATCTGACGTGGATATCGCCCTATTTGGAACCAATATCACACCGGGAACAATTTCCCGTTTAGCTTTTCAATTAAACGAGGAATCCCCACTCCCATACTTTTTTGATCTTTTGCATTACGAGCAAATTAATAACCCGAAGCTCAAACAGCACATCCTATCAATTGGAAAAGAATTGTATTGCAAAAAAGATTGAGGGCACACTATTAAATCCGAAGGCAGGTGACGGTGCGTCACCCGCCTTTTCTTTAAGTTGGTTCTCTTCTTGGAACTATCTGGCGGGACAAGGTAGCTATCCCCTTGTCTTTATTCTACCCGTCTTAAAATTGAAAAAACGGATTGATCTTTGATTACTCTCCCTAAGATCAAACTGCCAACAATCAGCAATGAGAATATCATTAAAACTGCAAGACTAAAATAGTTTAAATAAAAAAGAACAGGATATGTGTGATTTAATATCGATAATGCAATAATAAAAATGATCCCGCTTACTAGAACAGACATAACAAGGTAGAACATCATTTCAATTAGTAAGAATTTGACCACTTGGTTTTTATTCATACCCAAAGAAAGATAGATGCCCCAGTTTCTTTTTTGCAGTTGAAATTTCCCGAAAACAATCATCACGATACTTATTACAGATAGGACGACAGCAACACTAAAAGAAAGAATTCCTAGGAAACCAACAAGAGAATAAATCTTGCTATCTTCTTTTATAAATTTTGGGATGTTCTGAAGCAGACTTCCCGGAAAGGTTGCAATTAGTCTATTAATTTTATTATCAATATTCTCATACTCTCTATTTGATAAATTATTTTTAGTATATATACCTAGCTCATTATAACCTGGGAATAGTCCTGATTGTACAGCCGTTTGTTCATCCAATACAATAGTGACTTCTTCGTTTTCTATTTTATATGAATTGATTATCTTTTTCACAAGTGGCTTATTGATAACACCGGCAATCTTAAAATCTTTTTGTTTCGTTTTTAAGCCATTTGTTCCATTAACCATTTTAATTAAACTTAACTTTTTCCCAATGAGCTCTTTATCGGCTAAAATCTTTGATTTTGCTGGTAAATACAACATTACTTTCCCGATAAAAGCTTTATACTGCATACCAGAGAATAGTTCTTTAAATTCTTTGGAATTCACAATCGTATATCTTACGTTTGGAATGATTTCTTTGTCATTATAAATATTATTACCTGTAGCAAATTCTTCTATCCACTTTCGCAAAGTAGGTGTTATAAATTTCGGATTAATTAGTGGCTGAACATCTACCATAAAAGGGGTTTTATCGACATAAACAACTCCAGGAGTATTTTCAATGTCCTTTACATCCTCTACAGAAAAAGTTAGACCTTGATTTTTTAAAACATTCAAAGAATCAATGGTCTTATATCCATACGTTTCTTGAGAAGTTAGATAATAGCTTTGTGGATTATCCCAGATGCCAGCAGATTCTTTTTGAATAAATACAGAAAATGTGATTAATAAAATGGAAAAACAAAGTATCAATATTGTGAAAATTATTTGTTTTGGGTAAATAAACAACTGCCTTGCCAATTGTTTGATTGTGAATGAATGAATAGTTATTTTTTCAGTCCAAACATCATATAAGTAACCTGGATCAATTTTTCGATTTAGCCACTCATTAACTGAAAAGTGGTCTGATTTCTTAACAAATTGAATTGCAATAAAGAACATGATCAAGAATAGTAATAATAACCAGGAAGCTATTATACTAACTTGAAAAAGGATTGTCGATTTGGGAAACACGCCTTGTTTAAAGGAATTAT
This sequence comes from Bacillota bacterium, assembly GCA_021821235.1. The sequence continues at coordinate 1,294 of JAKACS010000028.1, read as the reverse complement.
CAATAATAAGAAAGTGCAGAAAAAACTGGAATGGAACGGCTGCTGCTACACTTAGAATAAATATTGTGATAGATTGAAAAAAATATAATTTATATAAATTCCGTTTATTTGCACCGATCGCCTTTAAAATGGCTATTTTTTGACTCTGTTCTATATTAAAGTATGTAAATAAGCTAGCTATACTAAAAAGCGAGAAGAGTATAGTCAAACTTTGAAATACAACTGATAAGAAAAAAACTGTATCATAATCGATTAACCCTTTATTATATAATCTTTCATTCACAATACCGTTTTGATTATAATCATTAAGTAGTTGTCCCATTTTTTCTTCAACAGAATTTTTAGTGACATCCAATTTTATGAGGAAACTCTTTGACTTATTATCTGTAAAACCCCTCTGACTGGAAATAAATATATTTGGTAAGTCATTCTTCCCTTTTTTCAGATCAATGGGAACAGACCACTGTGCTGAATAATTTTTAACAATCCCTACTAAACGAACATTCACTTCTTGTTTATTTATTTGCAGCTTTCTTTTTTGACCAATTTTCCAATTGATATCCATTAGTTGTAAATATGCTGATTCAATTGCTACTTCGTTATTTTTTTTTGGATATGTTCCTGCTAATAGTTTTATATGGCCCATTTTTAATGCATCAGCGTCCATCCAACCAACAGTAGCCAGCTTATTTTTATCAAAGACTATTGTATTGACTAATTGGAATTCCCCAACCTTTAGAGCCTTTTTTTGAAGTGCTTTTTTCGTTTCATCTATTCCTGTTAATATTCCTGTATGCTCCCCAAACTGATCATATGCATTTTTTTTCAAACTTTCCTTAATTGCTTCTGAAGCAGTAAAAATCGAAGTAACGGATGCAATGATAATGGCAAAGGAACAAACCATTAAGACAAGCCATTTTTTCCGGGAAAATAAAAATTTGAGAGCTAATTTAAACATATTCAGATTCCACCTTCAGTTTACCATCTTGCATTGTGTATAAATGATGTGGATGATCAAATAAATGTTTTTCATGGGTAACGACTACAAGTGAAACTTGTTGTTGCGTGCACAATTTCGTAAGTAGATCTACTATAACTTTACTGGTAACTTGATCTAGATTTCCTGTAGGTTCATCAGCAAACAAGATTTCAGGAGATGTAATGAGAGCTCTTGCTAATGCCACCCTTTGTTGCTCCCCTCCAGATAAAAAGGTCGGCTTTTTGTGCAATTGCGCTGATATCCCTAATTCTTCAGCTAATTCTTGAACACCTTTGTTATTTTTTGGATGATCAA
>JAKACS010000027.1 GCA_021821235.1 Bacillota bacterium | reverse complement strand
TCTGAGATTGTTGCTACATTCTCAAGAAAACGTATTTTCGGTTACAGTTCGATGGTATTCTCAATGATTGCCATTAGTGTTGTTTCTTACTTCACATGGGCACACCACTTCTTTACCATGGGTGCTGGTGCCGATGTTAACATTGTCTTTGCGATTGCAACAATGATCATTGCGATCCCGACAGGGGTTAAAGTATTTAACTGGCTGTTTACGATGTATCGCGGGCGAATTCGCGTAACACAGCCATTGCTTTGGTTTAATGCGTTTATTCCAACCTTTCTGGTCGGTGGTGCTACTGGGGTAATGCTTGCGGCTGCTCCTGCAGACTATCAGTACCATAATAGCTATTTCTTAATTGCCCACTTCCACCAAGTATTAATCGGTGGTGTTGTATTCGGATATCTTGCTGGCCTTTACTACTGGTGGCCAAAACTTTTCGGATTTAAATTAAATGACCGCCTTGGCAAATGGGCATTCTGGCTATGGCAAATTGGTTTCTATGTAACTTTCATGCCTCAATATGCTCTTGGCTTCATGGGAATGACACGAAGAATATACACATACAACCAAACAATGGGATGGGATATGGGCTGGGCGCCGCTTAACTTAATCTCATCAATTGGGGCATTCTTAATGGGTATTGGATTTGTCTTCCAAGTGTGGCAAATTCTATACAGTATTAAACACGGGGAACGCGATATTACTGGAGATGCTTGGGATGGCCGCACATTAGAGTGGTCAATACCTTCTCCGCCACCTGTCTACAACTTTGCTCTTTTACCGAAAGTAAAAGGCCGTGATGCTTGGTGGTACCATAAAGAAGAAGTCAAAGCAGGAACATTTGAACAAGAGCCAGTTCAATACGAGCCAATTCATATGCCGAAAAATACGGGTGTCCCTTTCATCATGTCTGTATTCTGGTTTATTGCCGGCTTTGGCTTTACGTTTGAATGGATTTGGATGGGAATTGCCGGTTTAATCGGGGTAGCGGTAACGCTGTTCGTTCGTTCCTTCCAATATGATACTGACTATTACATTCCGGTTGATGAAGTGATCAGTACCGAAAAAGCACTTGGACGTTATATTTCTGTTGGAAAGAATGCTTAAAGGGGGTATAAAACATGCAACAAAGCGCTTCTGCTCATGTTACTGGCCATGGTCATGATCATGGTCACGTTGATCAGGAAGGATTAAAAATTTTAGGATTTTGGATCTTCCTTGTTACCGACGTTTTATTGTTTGCGACATTGTTTGCGGCCTATTCAGTTTTACGCACCCATACAAACGGCGGATTTACGGCAAAAGAATTCGAAATCCCTACTTTCGTAATTGAAACGTTTATTTTATTGATTAGTTCATTTACGAGCGGTTTAGCCGTTCTCTCAATGCATAAAAATGATAAAAAAGGACTTATTTCTTGGCTGGTTGTTACTGCTGCACTTGGAGCAGTGTTTGTAGGCCTAGAAATTAGTGAATTCACGCGGATGGTTGCTGATGGTGCAACAATTACGAAAAGTGCTTTTCTAACCTCTTTCTTTTCGCTTGTTGGTACACACGGTCTTCACGTTTCATTTGGAATTCTTTGGATGATCGGATTGATTGTTCAACTTTCAAAAAGAGGCATCACGGCTGTTACGAAAAGAAAAGTTACGATCATCAGCCTATATTGGCACTTTCTGGACGCTGTCTGGATTTTCATCTTCACGATCGTTTATTTAATGGGGGTGATGTAAATGCATGAACAACATGGTTCAATAAAGGCATACTTGATCGGCTTTATCCTTTCAATTGTGTTAACCATCATTCCACTCGTTCTCGTTTTAGAGCATTTACTCTCGAAAACTGCAACCTTGGTTAGCATTGTTGCCGCTGCTGCGCTGCAATTTGTGATTCAGCTCTTTTTCTTCATGCATATTCGTGACGGGGAAGGCCCAAGATACAATGCAATGGCCTTAATCTTAGGACTTGTCTTTGCTTTGACGATTATCATTGGAGCTATTTGGATTATGACATTTAATTCTCAAGTACAATAAAGTTTCGAGATCCTTGGCGCCCAGCGAAGTTTCCTACTCGCTGGGCGCTGAAGTTCATAAAAACATGCCGGCTGACGAGTTTTTAAGAAAAGTATTGGTGGCATGATTGAATTTATGCAAATTTCGATTTGCAAAAAAGGAGTTTGAGTTCTGTGTCAGTTTTAAATGAAGTTCGCCAGGAATCACCCTCTCAGTTACAACAATTAACTCAACTCGTTTCCACATATATCGAAGTTACAAAGCCAAAGATATTGGTGATGCTTGTGTTCACCTCTCTTTGTGCCGCTATTGTTGCGGAAAAAGGGATTCCTACCATTTCTACTATGTTTTTCATGCTTTTAAGTGCTTCATTGTCCGCAGGCGGATCTGCCGCTATCAATATGTGGTATGATCGCGATATTGATGGAATAATGGAACGGACAGCCAAACGCCCTATTCCAACAGGAATGATCGAACCTCAGTCTGTTTTACGGTTTGGGATCATTCTGGGGATCTTGTCGATTGTCATTGCCTTCGCTTTTGTAAACCCTCTTACCGCTTTTTTAAATGCAACAGGCTATTTATATTATGCGGTTGTCTACACGATGTGGTTAAAACGCCGAACACCGTTAAACATTGTCATTGGAGGCGGAGCTGGAGCATTTCCAATTTTAATCGGGTGGGCATCGGTCACTGGAAGTTTAAATGTCACCGCGCTGTTAATGTTCATGGTCGTTTTTTTATGGACTCCCCCGCATTCTTGGGCTCTTGCTTTGTACAAAAATGATGAATACACAAAAGCAGGCATTCCAATGATGCCGGTTGTAAAAGGTGCAAGGTCAACTAAATTCCAAAGCTTAGTTTATATGTTGCTGCTTTTCGCCTGTTCTGTAACCCTGTTTGTAAGCGGACATTTTAATTTTATTTATTTGGCTTTTGCTGTTCTTTTTAATAGCGGCCTTCTCTACTGTACATGGAAAATGTGGAAAGAAGCAGATGATCAATTTATTTGGGCAAAACGAACATTTATTTGTTCTTTATTTTATATTCTAGGGATGTTTTCGGCTATGGTTGCCGGCATCTTATAGGAGGCATCAGAATGCGCTATTTTTGGCTCGCTGTTGCTGGGGCTGCAACAATATTTTTGGTAAATATTCTCGGATTTATTGACACGATGACCAATTCGGCTTTAGGATGCGGGCGTGGTTATCCTTTGTGCAATGGAAGCTTCCTTCCTGATTTTTCGGATTATCATTCCGTTATCGAGTATACTCATCGTATTTTTGTTGGGCTTGCAAGTATTATGCTATTTGTCGTTTCGGCAATTGCCTGGTTCCGTTATAAAACAAAAAAAATTAAATGGCTTGTGCTATTTGCGATTGTGGGAATACTCGGCGAATCAACATTAGGTGCATTAACCGTATTGATGCCGCTCTCTCCCATGCTTTTAGCAGCCCATTTGGGTATTGCGCTTATTTCTTTTGCGGCATTGGTTAATATTGCATATGTCATTTACGTAGAGGAAAGAAAAATTCAAAGGTTAGAAAAGTTGCCTTCTTCTTTCACCCTTTTTTCTTGGTTTGTTTTTGTATTTCTATACGCGGCTATCTATTTTGGAGGCTATGTTGCCAAAACAGGTGCCGGAGGAGCCTTTCGAGGCTTCCCGATTCCAACAGAAAGTCTGGCAGAAGTGGGAAATGCGTTCTGGGTTGATGTTACCCATCGGTTATTTGCCCTTGGTTTACTTATCCTATTTATTGCGGTCAATCGATTTGCCAAAAGAACGCGGACATCAAGACCTGATATTTATCGAATTAGCCAAATTAATATTTTCTTCATTCTCCTCCAAGCATTAAGCGGAGCACTGTTAATCTATACACAGTTAAGTCTTGGTGCTGTCCTTTTGCATGTTTCCATTTTGTCCTTGCTTGTAGGAGCCCAAAGTATCATCTGTTTTCAAAGCAGATAAAAATCCTAAATTTATATTTAGGATTTTTTTATTTTTGCTTAACCGTTTTTAATCTAAATGTAAAATCCATCCAATTATAAATAGGCTGGCAAATATTCTATGCATGTACAGATTAGTGCCATCATATGAATAAGCTATCAGGAGGTGGTGGTGCATTTGGCTTCTTTTCAAACTTTTGTGTTCTTAACGATTGCTTTCGTTTTAATTGCTTCCTCGTTTCTTTCTATTAAAATGAGGAAAAAGCTTAAACATTCCCATAGTATGATGATCCCAATGAGTTTAGGAACAAATATTGGCTTAACGATTGGTATTTTATTAGGGGCTGCTTTCAGCGGTAATTTATTTCAATCAACATTGATCTCCGTCATCGTTGGAATGACTGGCGGAATTATTAGTGCGATTGGTTTTGGGATAATGGGATGGTTAGAAGGTTTTATGGCTGGAATAATGGGCGCAATGATGGGAGCCATGCTAGGCGAGATGATCACTGACGCACAAGCTGAAACGATGGTAAAAATATTTTTAACATTGACTGTCAGCAGTTTGCTTCTCTACCTGATCGTTCCACATATATCTGAAAATGATTCAACCATTCGCTCAAAAAAATGGTTCTTAAAACCGATTTTTACCCTTTTGCTAGTTGCTTTCTATCTTTTATATGGGGCACAAACAAGCAACAATCCGATCATGCCGGATACCAAAACACCAGCTGAAATGATATACCCTTCCAGCCAAACGAAGTAAACAACTAAAGAGCAGCGGAAATGGCTGCTCTTTAGTTTAAAATAGTAACTGATTAATAATTATTTACACAAGCTGATCGATTTTCTTTTGAAGATTGTGGATGACACTCACTTTCCGCTTCTGGCGCTTTATCAAGAGCCATCCATTTTCCTCTTTGAAATTGGACAACAAGGACGGCAGCGCGAATAGCAATATCAATGCCAATTGCAAGCCATACACCCGCTAAGCCCCATGCCCATCGAATTCCAAGCAAATAGACAAGCACTGTCCGAATCGCCCACATTCCAACACCAGTAAGGTACATTGGAAACTTTGTATTGTTTGCCCCCTGGTATGCACCAGTTAAAACGAGTAGCACTGCCAAAAACGGCTGAAAAACACCTGAAATTTTTAAGGCTGTACCGATATTGCCAATCACCATTTGATCATCTGTAAAATAACTCCCTGCCCAGTCACCTAAGAAAAAGAGCAGCGCACCTAAAATGCTCATTGCTGCAAAAGATAAATATGTCGACAGCTTTGCATACTCTTTCGCTTCATCAAATTTACCGGCGCCAATTTTCTGACCAACAAGAATGGTGGCGGCTGTGGCGAAACCATAACCGATCATATAGGAGAATACTTCAATATTACCAGCGATTTGGTGGGCAGCAAATGCCTTCGTTCCAAGCGCTACGATAAAGCCAAAATAAACAATTTGTCCAGCCCTCATTACAAGACGTTCTCCCGCTGCAGGTGCTCCAAGTGTAGAAAGTTCGAGCAAATGCCCTTTATCAGGCTTCCAGTAGTCCTTTCTAAACGAAAGGGACGGCGATCGCTTCAGGTAATAAAACAGTACAATGCTGCCGAGAAGCCTAGCCATTACCGTCGCCAGTGCAGCTCCAACGATTCCAAGTTTTGGAATGAAAAAAAAACCAAATATAAGAAAATAAGCTAAAAACGCATGAATGATATTGATGCCGATACTGACTTTCATAGGTGATTTGGTATCACCAGCACCTCTTAAGATTGCACTAAGAACAAACATTAACGACATAAAGATTGATGGAATACCGACAATCCTGAAATACAGTGCTCCAGCTTGGAGAACGGTATCTTTAATACCCATCAGTTTTAGCAGCGGCTCAGCAAATATCAACGTGACAACCCCCGTAAAAAGGCCGAACAACACGGCAAGGAGGATAGATTGTTGAGAAATATGACGCGCTTTTTCAGGTAAATTCGCTCCAAGAAAATTCGCAATCCGAACATTGGCGGCTACGCCAATCGCCATAAACAAAGCAAAATAAATGGCGAGCAGCGCATTGGTTACTCCGACAGCAGACACTTCTGCCAAGCCGATTTTTGAAACAAAAAAGGTATCAACAAAGCCGAGAATCGTTTGAAAAAAATTTTCAATGACTGCTGGAACCGCCAAAAGGGCAATCAATTTTAGGCGGCTCTTAAGTGTTTGCGGATCAGCCAAATCCCCTTTTCCTGTTTTCATCATGGCATTAACCTTCTGCTTTGTCCGGCACTTGGATCGTAAAAGGAACAGTATATACTTGTCCATTCTTCTTAAATTGTCCCCAAATTTTATAAACGCCTGCGATTGGAAAACTTGTCATATATTCAACTGAAGGACCAGTAACCGACTCATCTACTGGGTGTGCATGGAGAAATTGGGTTAAATCTTGACTGACAATCACAACGTGGCCGACAGAGCCCAAATAAGGCTCCAACGTATGAATTGGCTTTCCAGCTTGATCTTTTACAGTAAAGATCATCGAAATATGTTCTTTTAATTGTGAGTTTGGAATTTCAAGGGAAAACTGCAAGTCTTGAACGGCTTTTACGAGATTTTTATCAGTGTGGACTGTTTGCGCCTCCCCATCTCCTTCGACAGATAATTTGAAAATAGCTAACTGCTGAGTCCCTCCTTCTGGTGTAAAGTCAGCAAATAAGCGATATTCTCCACCTTTTGGGAAATTAGCTTGAACCGTGAAAATTCCATCTCCTTTATAACTTGGATGCAAATGTTGAAAAATCGATAAATCCCGGCTGATCGCTATAAGATGCAGTTGTTTTTCATGCACTATTGTAAAGGAAGTAACCGCATTGCCGGCTGTATCCGTTACTTTGATCTGAATAACCGCTTGCCTTTCTGCCATAGGACGCTCCGGTTTCACATTCCATTCAACCATGATTGAACGATTCTGCAGAGCTCCGTGCTGCTGCTGTTTTTCATTGTGCATCTCATGTCCTGAATGCTGGTTCATAACCTGTATCTCCCTTCTATCTTCACATTTTCACTGTTATCTGTTTGCCTACGCTTTATGCTTACCACATTAATATGCGGATAAACCTCACAAAAAATGCACAATTCAATTCTGATTCACACCAAAAAAAGCCAGATGCTTCTTTAAATAGCATCTGGCTTTTATGCTTAAGGCGACAAAAATAGTCACCAAAAATCGTATTTATCATTGAAAGTAGGGTTTTCCCCCTCTCTAATTACAGCGATTGCGCTCAAACAACTTTTTCTTTTAATTTTTCCTGTCTTTCATTTTTGATTGTTTCGCTATTTCCGATTAAGGTGATTTCGCTGAATGGATTGACATCACCAACTTGTGTTCCTGATTCAATGATGGTGCCGCTCCCGATCACGGCTCGATTCACAACGACATTTTCACCAATTTTTGTATTCGGCATAATAACGGAATCCTTAATTACCGCACCTTTCCCAATCGTTACCCCGTAAAAAAGAACGGAGTTTTCGACCTTTCCATACACTTTACATCCTTCACAAACTAATGATCTTTGCAAAACCGCATTCCCATCCAAATACAATGGAGGCTGTGCCGATTCATTCGTATAAACCGCCCAATCCTCATTTTGCAAAATTGGGTTCGTATCAGCGGAAAGCAAGTCCATATTTGCTTCCCAAAGGCTTTGGATTGTACCAACATCTTTCCAGTATCCTTTAAATTGATAGGCAAACATTTTGCAATGATCACGAAGCATAGAAGGGATAATATCTTTGCCAAAATCTTTTGATGAGAAAGGATTCTGTTCTTCTTTTTCAAGGTATTTTTTTAACAGTTTCCAATTAAAAATATAGATTCCCATCGATGCAAGATTGGATTTTGGCTGTTTGGGCTTTTCATCAAAATCAATTATTTTTTTTGAATCGCAGTCAATATTCATGATTCCAAATCTACTAGCCTCACTCCAAGGAACATTGATCACTGAAATGGTAGCATCCGCTTTTGTTTGTTTATGCTGATCCAGCATTTTACTATAGTCCATTTTATAGATATGATCACCAGAGATGATCAGAACATATTCGGGATTATAACTTTCAATATATTGAAGGTTTTGATAAACAGCATGGGCTGTTCCTTCATACCATCTTTCACCCTGCTCGGATTCATATGGAGGAAGAAAGGTGATGCCGCCATTTTTTCGGTCTAAATCCCAATGTTTACCGTCGCTTATATAGTTTTGAAGGGTATGCGGCTGATATTGGGTCAAAACACCGACTGTGTCGATCCCTGAATTACTGCAATTGCTTAGGGTAAAATCAATAATTCGATATTTTCCGCCAAACGGTACGGCTGGTTTTGCAATATGCTGTGTTAATTCTTTTAAACGAGTACCTCTTCCGCCTGCCAAGAGCATGGCAATACATTGTTTTTTGATCATCGTTTCCTCCCTATTTTTAATAAAAATTTATAAATAATTTATTATAAGCGGTCATCTTCCCAGAGTTTGTAATAGAACTCTTCGGACTCTAGTTCATCTTTTTCATGAATTGTACAACTATCTTCCACATTTTTTGTATCTAGTTGGTTCGGCATCTTTTAACTCCTTTCATGTTGTTTTCCAGCAACTATGTTTTTCATTTTATCAAATGAGAGATTTAATAAAAATCAAAAAAATCCGACTATTTCACACGTTTATCGACATTTTCTTCTTCATTTTTAGGATTAAAAATTATATTGAAATAAAAAGAATGATGACTTCCCTCTTTCTTGTCGAATTAAAAAGAAAAGTTTTTGCGTGCAATTGTCAATTTTGTGAACAAATTCATTTATCGTCATCGAACAGTAAAAAAAATAACCGTCCAGAATTACTGAACACGGTTATGACAATCTTATAAAAGTAAAAAGACATTAAGAAAGTCTTAATGCCTTTAAATGGTTTAATTTGCAAATAAGTCGGATGATAAATAACGCTCACCTGTGTCCGGAGCCATGCAGAGTACTCTTGCTCCAGCTGGAAGCTTTTTCGCAATCTCAACGGCAAAGTGGGCCGATGCAGCAGCAGAAGCACCAACGAAAATTCCTTCTTTTCTTGCTAGCAGCCGCGCCATATCCTGTGCGTCTTCATCCTTAATTAATAAAATTTCATCATAGATTTCTCGGTTGAGCAATTCAGGTACAAATCCTGGGCCTGTTCCCGGAATTTTATGTGGCCCTGGTTTTCCGCCAGAAATAACCGGCGAACCATATGGCTCAACAACATAAATTTTCAGATCAGGAATCTGCCTTTTCAACTCTTCTCCAGTACCGGTAATCGTCCCGCCAGTTCCGGCCGTCAAAACAAACGCATCCAACTTGCCATCAAATGAATCGAAAATTTCACTTGCAGTCGTTTTGCGGTGGGCATCGGCATTCGCTTTGTTGACAAATTGCATTGGAATAAAGCTATTCGTTATTTTTTCTGCTAGTTTATTCGCTTCATCTATCGCCCCCTGCATACGGTATTTCCCTGGTGTTAAATGTACCTCAGCACCGTACGCTTTTAGAATTTTCACCCGCTCTTCTGTCGCATTGTCAGGCATCGTAATGATGCAGCGGTATCCTTTCGCTGCACAAACCATTGCCAAACCAATTCCTGTATTCCCTGAGGTCGGCTCGATGATCGTGCTGTCAACTGGATTAATCATCCCCTGCTCTTCAGCTGTTTGAATCATATTCATGGCTGCCCGATCTTTTACACTTCCACCAGGATTAAATGATTCCAATTTGATAAATACGTCTGCCCCTGTTGGATCGGGAATTTTATTTAATTTTACAATTGGCGTATTGCCAATTAAGTCGAGAATGGAATGATAGATTTTCAATCAAAAAACCGCCTTTTCAAAGTATTCCAATAAGCTTTTAACGTGTAAATTTTAACACATTCTCCCCTGAGTATACAATTTATTTTTACTGATAGGGGTATTTGCAAAGCTGTTTCCAATCATCATTACAATTTAATTGAAACTTTTTCACTATCTTTCCGTATTGTTTAGTGCAGCAATAAATCGTATACTTTTTTCACAATGATTGAGGAGGAAAAATTGTGGGTGTAACACTTAGTAAAGGGCAAAAAGTTGATTTAACGAAATCACATCCCGGCCTAAAAAATGTAGTTGTCGGTTTAGGCTGGAATGGTGGCGGTCTCAGTGCGAATTTTGATTTGGATGCATCTGCATTCCTATTAAATGAAACAGGCAAGGTGCAAAATGACTTGGATTTTGTTTTTTATAATAATCCTTCAGGGGGCAATGGTTCGGTTCTTTATAGCGGCGATTCACGGGTTGGTTCAGGCATTCAAGATGATGAACAAATCAAAATTGACCTAAATAAAGTTCCGGCTCAAATTCACCGGATCGCTTTTACGATTACAATCCATGATGCCCAATCGAAAGGGCAAAATTTTGGACAAATTGCAGATTCATATGTCCGGATCTTTAATGAACAAACGGATGAGGAGCTGATCCACTTCAATCTTGGCAGAGATTTCACAATTGAGACGGCCATTGTCGCAGCGGAACTTTACCGCTACAACGGAGAATGGAAATTTAACGCAATTGCAAGCGGCTTTCAAGGCGGATTGGCTGCTCTATGCCAAAACTTTGGAGTAACAGTCGATGACGCGCCGGCAAGCGGTTTATCAGCACCAGCTGCATTCCAGCAACCTGTACCAACCCAAAATACTAGTCGATTTCAACAAAATGATCATAACAGAAATCAGCACCAGCACAATTTGGATCCATACCAACAAACAGCGTATAGTTATCCAACGCAGTCGTATACTTCGCAGCCGCAATCTGCTTACGCGGGCGAAAACATTATTTGTCCCCGCTGTCATTCCAGCAACGTCAGAACAGGTCAAAAAGGATTTGGACTTGGAAAAGCTGCCATTGGCGGATTAATTCTTGGACCAGTAGGATTGCTTGGCGGCTTTATTGGAAAAAATCAACTGAAATTCACCTGCAACAGTTGCGGAAATTCATGGGCGCCATCACAAACAGATTATAGCGAATGGGCTCACAACCAAAAGAGGCGAGCACAAGAATTATTTCAACGCTATAAAAGTCAGGATGTGCTTGAGGCAGTCGTCGCTGGTTGTGCGCTGGTGTCAATGGCAGATGGCCAGCTAGACCAATCAGAGCGTCAAAAAATGCTCGAATTTGTCAATCAAAGTGAAGAACTACGAGTATTCGATTCACAAAAGGTAATCCAAAAATTTAATCAATATGTTTCAAAAATCGAATATGACCAAGCAGTAGGACGTGCTGAAGCATTTAGAGCTTTAGGGAAAGTAAGAACAAAACCGGAAATCGCCAGGCTTATTGCACGGTATTGTATTGCAATTGGTTATGCAGACGGCTATTTTGATCAGAGCGAAAAACAAATGGTTACTGACATTTGCCGCGAACTCGGTTTAAACCCGGCAGAGTTTTTATCTTAAATTAGGAAATCTACTTTATATTCACACCATAAAAAGAAAGCAGACCTTTCTTTAAACCAAAGGTCTGCTTTCTCATTTATTCACTTCTACTTTGAACGGTCTTCGCCATTTCTTCTAATTACTAGAGAATCCCTGTTAATCGTTCAAATTGTTCTTATTTTAATACATTTTTCAATTCGCCGATCGATTCAATCGAAATTACCATTTCATCACCGGATTTCAACCATACTTGCTTTTCTTTCGGATAACCGAGAATCACGCCGGCTGGAGTTCCGGTGAAAATGATATCTCCCGGTTTTAATGTCATATAGTGTGAAATATAACTAATCAATGAAGCACAATTAAAAATCATATTATTCGTGTTACCCTGCTGTCTAATTTCGCCATTAATGCGGCATTCCACTTTTAGTTCATTTGGATTTGGAATTTCATCAGCTGTTACAAGATATGGGCCGATTGGTGCAAACCCATCTGGCGTTTTTCCCAATAACCATTGATGGGTTTTCATTTGCAAGTCACGGGCAGAAATATCATTTCCAACCGTGTAGCCAAAAATATATGACAGCGCTTCTTCTTCAGAAACGTTTTTAGCTGTTTTCCCCATCACGATCACTAATTCAGCCTCATAGTCCATTTTTTCCGTTCCTTGAGGAATTTCCACTGTCTCATCATGGGCGGCAAGTGAATTATTAAATTTGCTAAATAAAATCGGTGATGTTGGGATATCCATATTCGTCTCTTTGGCATGGTCAATATAATTTAAACCGATGCAGAGGATTTTTTCAGGATTTGTAATCGCAGGTGCAAACTCTAGTTGTTCTTCCGCGGTAAATAATTGTTTTTCCCCTTGTTCCACTACACGTGTAAGAAGACGAGATAAGCGCTCCTGCCCTTCGTTGCTATGTATAAGATCCTGAAGCTGTTCTGGGACCGTTTCCTCCAGTGTTACGGCAGCTTCTTTTACATCCAAGATCCCTGAATCCGTTTTCATTCCTAAGCGAATTTCACCCTTGTTAAAAAATTGTAACAGTTTCATCAAATTTCCCCCTTACGGAACGTTTTAAAGAATATACGATCAGTTTTGAAATATTCTACATATATAGTATAGTATAATTCTATATTTTTTCAAAATATAGAATTATTAAATCGATAAAG